>JAMWCG010000053.1 GCA_023818555.1 Candidatus Omnitrophota bacterium | reverse complement strand
AAAATTGATTGAGGAATCCTTGGGAGTGAAAATCATTGGCCGGGGAGAAGCGGTGGTAATTGTGGGAGAGGAAGCGGAGGTAGAAAAGGCAGCAAGTTTATTCACCGAACTCCTCACGGTGGTGCGCAAAGGTGGGATTGTGCGTAAACACGAACTTCTCTTTGCCCTGCGCACCATAAAGAATGGGAAGACAACTCCCCTTCAGGATATCTACCTTGACCGCATTGAAGTCTCTTCCAAACGGCACTATATCACTCCTCAGACAAAGGGGCAGAAGGAATACATTGATGCTATTCGGAAATACGACATCGTCTTTTGTATCGGTCCTGCGGGGACGGGAAAGACCTATCTGGCAATGGCGATGGCGGTAAACGCCCTCCAGAATCAAGATGTTTCCCGCATTATCCTCGTCCGACCGGCAGTAGAAGCGGGAGAATCTTTAGGCTATCTTCCCGGTGATATGTATGAAAAAGTCAGTCCCTATGTAAGACCTTTATACGATGCACTCTATGATATGATGGAGGTAGAGAAGATTGAGCGCTACATAGAGCGAGGGATTATTGAAGTGGTTCCCCTTGCCTATATGCGGGGAAGGACTTTAAATGATTCTTTTATCATTCTTGATGAAGCACAGAATTCCACTCCTGAACAGATGAAGATGTTTCTCACTCGTTTAGGATTTGATTCCAAGGCAGTAATTACTGGAGACATTACGCAATCCGACCTTCCCTTAGGGAAAGAATCAGGCTTAATTCAGGCACAGTATGTGCTCAAAGATATTGAGGGGATTAAATTCGTAATACTCACGGGAGAGGATGTGGTTAGACATGAGTTAGTGCAGGAAATAATCAAGGCATATGCTCGCTTTGAGTCTTCCAAAAACCAATAGAAGAATTTATGGTTAAAATTAAATTTCAAAAATTTTTCGCAAGTTATTTTCGCCTCCTCCTCAACACAACTTTTTTTATCCTCACTCTGCTTATTCTCTACACCCCCCGGAGCCGTTTTGCTAAAGGATTTAAAGAAGGGAATATCTCTCCTGCTGACCTCTATTCTCCCATAGATATTCTGGTAAAAACCGAGATAGATGAAGAAAGGATAAGACGGGAGAAGGAGAAAGCGCGTGAAGGGGTGCGGGAGGTTTACGACTATGACTTAGGGAGAATGAAAGGGAAAATAGCCTCTCTGCAGAATCTTTTTCGGGAAATAACTGCTTTGCAGGGTTCTTCGCTGGATATGGAGACAAAAATTCCGGAACTTGCTCGTCAGTTTTCTTTACCTTTATCTCTGGTAAAGAGCATCTCCTTAATAGAAGATTTAGGCACACAAGCAGCAGAATTGCAGGAATTGTTTTCAAGATTTCTTAATCAGCCAATTATCTCTTCTGCCACCCGGGAAGAATTATTGAAACTTAACAGAACCAAAATTCTCATCCGGGACATAGAAAAGAATACGATTAGCGAAGCAGAGGTTGCTTTAATTCCTTCTCTGGACGAGATTGTGCAAAAGATGGATGGGTATTTAAATGAGAAGAAATCTCCTCTGCGCGGTCTTAAAGAGGAGATTAAGATAATAGTTGAACCCAATCTTTCCTATAATCATGAAATAACTTCCCGCTTCAGAAGCGAAGCAGAGGAGCGTGTGCGTCCTTTTTACAAAGAACGGGATATAAAAAAGAATGAATTGATTCTCAGCAAAGGACAGCGGATTACCGCTCGGGAGATGGAGATTATAGAGCAGATTAATCGCGAATTAGGTAGCCTTAATCTGTTTTACAATGCGATAAGCGCAGGTATACTTATTTTCCTTCTCTTTATTCTGGCCGGATTTTATCTCCGTAATTATGAACCCCAGGTTTATTTCCATCTGAATGAACTTATTTTTCTTCAGTTTTTATGCATAATTATCTTTCTGATTATACGCTGGGGACACTCCTCCGGTTTCAATCCCTTTTTCTTCCCCCTTCCCGCGGTAGCCATGTTGGTCAGTCTTTTATTGAACGGGAGGATTGCCATAGAGACAAATGTTTTACTCAGCATTGCTACTGCCTTCATCTTAGAATTCAATTTTAAATACCTTCTCCTCTTTCTTATTGGAGGGAGTTTAGGAGCACTTCTGGTGGAAAAGGCAAGAAGACGTGCTCAGGTTTTGTCCAGTGGAGTAGGGGTGGGGCTGGGGCAGTTTGTTTCTATTCTTGTTCTCGGTCTGGGTGAACAATTTAATTTTCCTGACTTAGTGAAGGAGGCAGGAGGAGGGTTTTTGGCTGGGATGGTTTCCGCATTTATCGCCCTGGGAAGTCTTCCCTTTTTTGAATATCTCTTCCGGCTCATTTCTAACATCACCCTTCTGGAATTGTCCGATACCAATCATCCTTTACTTAAGGAGTTGATTCTTAAGGCTCCCGGGACATACCATCACAGTCTGATTGTGGGGAATCTTGCAGAAAGTGCCTGCGAGGCAATCGGAGCCAATTCCCTGCTTGCCCGAGTGGGAGCATACTATCATGATATTGGGAAACTGGAAAATTCTGAATACTTCAGCGAAAATCAACCCCATCCCCGTTCTAAACATACCAAACTCACTCCGGAATTGAGCAGTCTGATTATTATCAATCATATAAAGGAAGGCGTAGAACGAGCAAAAAAGTATAGACTTAATCGTCAGGTGGTTGAGATTATAAAACAGCACCATGGCACAAGTAGAGTATATTATTTTTACCACCAAGCCCTTTTGAGAAAAGGTGAGGATAAAGAGGTTGATGAGACACTTTTTCACTATCCTGGTCCGCTTCCCCAGACTAACGAAGCTGCAGTGGTTCTCCTTGCGGATGCAGTAGAAGCCGCCTCTCATACCCTGACTGAACCAAACCCTGCCAGTATCCGCAACCTCGTGAAGAAGATTATTAACGATAAATTTCTGGAAGGGCAACTCAATGAATGCAATCTCACGCTCAGAGATTTAGAAAAAATCAGTGAGTGTTTTATTAAAATTCTCTTAGGAATTTTTCATACCCGGATGAAATATCCGGAAGTGGTGCAAAGTGAAAATAGAGATAATCAAATGCATAAAAAGGAAAATACCCTTCTCACTCGCGGAGATAGAGACTAAGACGCGGAAAGTTTTAAGGTTATTGAAAATAAAGAGAGGTTGGCTTAATGTAGTAATTGTCAGCGACCCATTTATCCGCAAATTGAATTTTCGGTTTTTAAAAAGAGATTCTCCTACGGATGTTCTCGCTTTTGGTGAGGATGTGCAAAGGGGTAGAGATAGAATTTCTGGGGAGGTAGTTATTTCCTGGGATACTGCCAGACGGGTAGCCAGAAGATACGCTAAGCAGATAGAAGAGGAATTTTTCCTCTATCTCATTCACGGGATTCTCCATCTTAAAGGTTATACTGACCGCAGCCTTAAGGAAAGCAGAGTAATGGAAGAGAGACAGAGCAAAATTCTCCTTGAATTATTAAATGAAAAAAAACAATAGTTTTATTGAAAGTCTCAATCTGGCAATTGAGGGTTTCCTTGAGATACTGCGTTCCCAGCGGAATATGCGTTTTCATTTTCTCATTGCTGGCTTAGTTATTTCTTTGGGTCTGTATTTAAATTTCAATCGGTTAGAATTATCTCTGCTCATAGTGACTATCAGCGTAGTTATTTTTGCGGAGATGGTGAATACGCTTGTAGAATATTTACTTGACCTTTATAAACCCGAGCCTGACCATCGGGTAAAGTTGATTAAGGACATCTCAGCAGGTTCGGTTCTGCTTAGCTCTCTCCTTGCTCTCGGAGTAGGCTACCTTCTTTTCTTTGACCGGAAGCATCTTCCCGTGGATACATTTTTGTTGAGAATAAAACAATCCGAATGGCACCTCACTTTCTTCATCTTATTTTTTCTTATCGTCTTAGTGATTGGAGTAAAATACTTCTTCCAGCGGGGAAGTCCTCTACGGGGAGGACTTCCTTCCGGGCATAGCGCCTTTGCTTTTTCCGTCTGGACTCTTACTTTGCTTTTACAAAAAAATAATATCATAAACTTTTTAGTTTTTCTCTTAGCCATGCTCATTGCCCGGAGCAGAATAAAAGCCAAGGTGCACAATCTTTATGAGACAGTGATGGGTGCCATTTTGGGGATTATTTTTACAGTTTTAATTTATCAATTACTCCTATGAGGAAACTAATTTTGAAATTGAGGAATAACTTTATCACTGGTTTGCTCATCCTTCTCCCCTTAGTGTTGAGTCTTTTCCTCATCCGTTTTCTCTACCTTAAATTAGACAGTTTGCTCTTAAACCCCTTAACTAAATATTTAATCAAATTCCTTCCTTTTCCTAATCTTACGCCCCTCTTTAAATTTCTGGTCTTCATTTCTACCGTTATGGTAATCTCCCTGCTGGGCTTTGCTACCAAAAATATCCTTGCCCGTAGATTCATCGCTTGGCTGGAGAATCTCCTTATGCGTCTTCCCTTAATCGGGAAAGTCTATAAGGGAACAAAAGAGATTTCCGATGCCCTTTTATGGAAAAAAAGAGGGGCTTTTGTGAAAGTGGTTTTGGTAGAGTTTCCTTATGAAGGCGCTTATGCTTTAGGTTTTATTACTTCCGCATCCGGCAAAAGAGAAATTCTGGGAAATACAAAAGAAGATTTAGTCACCGTATTTATCCCTACTGCCCCCAATCCTACCAGCGGTTTTGTCCTCTTTATGCCCATGCGTAAATTAATCCCCCTGGAGATGTCTATAGAAGAGGGGATAAAACTGGTAATTTCCTTTGGGATGGTAATGTGATGATTGAGAAAGCGGAGGCGTTGGTCCTGAGAAGAAAAGAATTTCGTGAAACAAGCCTTCTCCTCACCCTTTTTACACGGGAGCACGGTAAGATAAACGGTCTGGCAAAAGGGGTGCGTTTACCCCTTACCCGCTGGGGGAGCAATTTTCCTCTTTTCAGTCATAATCTGATACTTTTCTATCCCCGTCGGGGGATTAGTCTGGTTACCGAGGCAGAGTTGCTGGATGATTTCAGTGAAAGATTTGCTCCCTTCTCCCGGCATCTCTTTGCCAGTTATCTTGCGGAACTCGTAGATTTAATCCTCCCTCTGGAGGATAAAAATGAACCGCTCTTCAATCTCTTCTTAAAAGTTTTCTTTCTTTTAGGTGAAGGGAAAGAACCCGAGCAACTGGTGCGGATATTTGAAATAAAACTCCTTCAACTCAGCGGTTTTTCTCCACGAATTGATACCTGTCTGCGATGTCAGAAAGAGATAACCCGCTCTGCCTATTTCAGCCATCGCCGTGGGGGGCTCCTCTGTCTGCACTGTGGCTCTTCCGATAAGTATACCTCTGACCTTCAACCCGGGACGATTTCCACTTTACGCTACATTCTCCATGCTCCCGGGGAGGAAATCTTCCGGCGTTTGCGCATGGGTGGGGTAATCAAAAAAGAACTCCGCACCATTCTAAGTAAATTCTTGTCCTATCATTTGGAAACTTTACCCCGGAGTCTTCTGCCCATTGCCAGGCACTAAAGATGTTTACCCTTTAAATCTTGCAAATACCGGGTTAGAGAAAGAGAGTGGAGGTCTCTGAGATGAAAATCGCCTATTTTGATTGTTTCTGGGGAATGAGTGGGGATATGTTTTTAGCCAGTCTGGTGGATGCCGGTCTGGATTTTTATCTCTTGAAGAAGGAATTGAAAACTGCAGGCTTTCCGGATTTTTCCATAGATAAGAGAAAAATAAAACGCGGAGGAATTCCTGCTACTCAGATTATAATTAAAGCAAAAAGAAAGAAAAGATTTTCCTTCCTTGAATTCAAGGAGATTATAGAAAATTCTCATTTGCCAAAAGAAATTAAAAAGCCAAGCCTCTCTACTTTTAGCGACCTGGCGGAGGCGGAAAAAAAGGTGCACGGAGAAAAGGGGAAAGATTTTTCTTTTGCCCAGTTAGGCGAGATAGATACCCTCATAGATATTGTAGGTGCCCATCTGGCTTTACATTTATTAAATATAAAAAGGGTTTATTTCTCCCGCATCAGACTGGCAAGGGGAGGTTTTTTTGAGCATGGGAAGGTGAAATTACCCCTTCCCGGTCCTGCGGTTTTGAGACTGTTAAGAAATATTCCTTTAGAATTTGTGGAAGAACCTTATGAATTCGTTACTCCCACCGGGGCAGCGCTCATAAAAAATTTATTTTCTGGAGATACTGCGCAATTGTCAAATTTTAAGATAAATTCTGTAGGTTATGGAGCAGGGAGTATAAGCTTTGCTAAACAGACTAATTTGCTCCGCGTAATTCTGGGGGAAGGTGCCTGACCCCTTTTCAAATTGCTCTCTTGCTATATTGCTAAACTGGCAAATCCGAAGCACGAAATCCGAAATTCCCATCTCCAAACTAAAATAATCACCTACGAATTCACTCAATTTCATCTAAGATTTTTTGTTCAGCGATGAAAGAATTGAGTTTAAAAATAAGAGAATAATTTGATAAAGTAAAAATTTTAATTTTTGTTTGACAGGAGAGGAATTTTTGATATAAAATAAAAATAATAAAAGCAATCTTTCGATGGAGGTGAATGAATTTAGGGTA
>JAMWCG010000052.1 GCA_023818555.1 Candidatus Omnitrophota bacterium | reverse complement strand
GTGAAGGTGAAAGAATTTCCTTTAAAAATTACCCGCGAGAATGTAGATACCTTGGTGGGGTCAAGTGAGATAATCGTAGACTGCATGGACAATTTTGAGACCCGCTTGATTTTAAATGAATCCGCTATACGAAAAAATATTCCCTTTGTCTATGCCAGTGTTTGGGGAATGTCAGGATATCTGAGTTTTATTCAGGTTCCAGAGACGCCCTGTCTTGCCTGTATATTTCCGGAAGCTCCCCCGGAAGAGAAATTTCCGGTGGTGGGAGCTGTGCCGGGAGTTATCGGTTGTTTAGAGGCACTGGAGGTTTTAAAGTATCTTACCGGAATCGGTGAGAATCTTAAACATAAACTCCTCATCTGGGAAGGAACCACGATGGATTTTAAAAAAATCTCTATAAAACCCAATAAGGAATGCCCGGTTTGTGGGTCTCTGCGCAAATGAAAGGGTTATTTAGATGAAGAAAATGTTTCATTTAGTATTTCCAGAGAAATTGATTGAGGATTGATTAATGGCAAAGAATGCGAAATCTACAGGGAAAGATTATCTCGCGGAGATTTTCTTTCCGGTAAAAGAAGAACTATCCCGCTGGAAGAAAAGTTACAGAGGTATTCTAAAACGAGAAGAGAATTTTTTTTCTTTTCTTTACCAATATCTTCTCTCTTTTCCCCAGAAAGAGATTAGGCCAGGTTTAGTCTTTCTTTCCGCAAAAGCCATCTCCGGAGAGAGAGTTGCTTCCTCTCTTCTTTATCGGTTAGAAAATTTCTCTACTGCCATAGAGGTTTTTCATACCGCTTTATTGCTGCAAAATAGCCTCCTGCAAAATATGGAGATTAAACCCGAGAATAACCCGGGGATAGATATGAAAAAGCAGAGTTATATTCTCCTTTTCTCCCAATACCTTTTCTCCCAGTCGCTCTCTCTTTTAAAAGAATTGAAGTTAAGCGAAGCATGGTCGGGATTTTTGGAAATTTACCGGTCAACGATTGAAATAAAAATTAAAGAGATAGATTTCCTTAGCCGCTTCGCTTTTAGTGAAGAGGAGTATCTGGAGATGATAAAGAGTAAGACCGCAAAACTTCTCTCCCTTGCCTCTGGTACGGGTGCATACATCGTTGATGAGAAAAGCGTTTTGTGTGGAGCATTGGAGAATTTTGGTCTAAATTTTGGTTTAGCCTTGCAGATTGTGGACGATTGTCTCAAGGTAATGGATGAGGATAATTCTTTTATCCATGATTTTGAGATTAAAAAGGAAGATCTTTCCCTGATTTATCTCTTCCCTTTTCTTCCGGAAGAGGAAAGAAGAGAGGTAATTGGTTTCTTGAGAGAAGAAAAGACACCCCTTCCTCATGCGCGTTCACTTGCCTTGGTCTACCGGGCAGTAGAACTTGCGCTCAAAAAGGCGAAATATTTTTCTGACCAGGCAAAGGAAAGCATTAAGATTCTTCCTAAAAGCAAGTTTAAAGAGAGCCTTATCGCGCTTACCGATTTTCCCTTGGAGCGATTAGCCAGATGAGTTAATGAAAAATATAGGGTTAGTCCATCTTTATTACGGAACAGGTAAAGGGAAGACCACTGCTTCTTTAGGCTTAGCCCTCCGTGCCTGGGGATGGAGGAAGAAAATCCTTGTTTTTCAATTTTTAAAAAAGAAAAATTTTCCTTCCGGAGAAATAGAGGCAGTTAAAAAGTTGGATGAGAATTTTAAGATTGTTCGCTTCCCTCAGGAACACCCTTTATTTAATAAAAATGTTGATCGGGTAAAACTTAAAAAGAAAATTGCCCGTTCCTTAATCCAGGTCAGAAAAAATATTAAAGAGAGAAAATATGACCTCATTATTCTTGATGAGGTACTTAATTTAATTAAAGAGGGATTTGTTTCCGAAAGAAAGATAATTGCTTTATTAAAAGAGAAAAATCCTTCCACAGAAATAATTCTTACGGGAAGATACCTTTCCCCCAAGTTAGCCGAATTTGCCGACTATATCAGTGAGATAAAAGAAATTAAGCATCCCTTTCAGAAAGGGATAAAGGCAAGAAGAGGCATTGAGTATTGAAGAGAGATGAGTGCGGTCTATAGAGGGGGACAGATTTTTCTGTGTATGCTCATTTGGGGGGCTGTTTTCTCTCCTTTCCAGAGCGTGGCTCAGGATTTAAGAATTGTTTCTCTTGCCCCCAATGCTACGGAAATTCTTTTTTCCTTAGGATTGGGGAAAAATATTGTAGGGGTAGATAGTTTTTCTGACTATCCTGAAGAAGCGAAAAAAATTGAAAAGGTGGGGAGCTTTAGCCAGCCAAACATAGAAAAAATAGTTTTCCTTAAACCGGACATAGTCTTTACCACAGGGATAGAGCAAAATCCAGCCATTTTGAAATTGAGGCGTTTGAGATTAAAAGTATTTACTGTTGACCCAGAAAATATTAAAGAACTCTTTCAGAATATCTTAGAGATTGGAGAAATAACCCGGAGAGAAGAAGAGGCAAAGTTACTCGTGAAGAAAATGGAAAAAGAATTAATAGGAATAGAGGAGAAGGTTAAAAATATAAAAAATAGGCCGAAGGTCTTCCTGGAAATCTGGTATCCGCCCTTAATTACCTGCGGAGGGAATTCTTACCTAAATGAGATGATTACACTTGCCGGAGGGATAAATATTGCTCAGGAGATTACACGGAAATTTTCACATATCTCTCAGGAGTTAGTTATTAAGCATTCTCCGGATGTAATTATTCTTACTCATATGAATGGACAGGGGAAGGCAAAAGAATTACTCTTAAAAAGAGAAGGCTGGAAGGTTATTGAGGCAGTGAAAAGGGAAAGGATTTATGCAGATATAGACCCGGATATAATCTTAAGACCGGGACCACGCATCATTGAAGGGATAAGAGAACTCTACAAAAGGTTCTATGGAGAAGAAATTGATTAAAGGAAAGAGTTTTTTGGGCTTAGGAATTCTTTTTTTTATTCTGGTTTTGCTAATTATATTCTCAGGATTTTTTGGGACAGTTTCGTTGTCTTTTAGAGGAATCCTTTCCTCAGAGGCAGAGAAGACTATCTTTATTCTCCGCTTCAAACGCATTCTCCTGGGAGCTTTAGTAGGGGGGATGCTTTCTCTGGGAGGTGCTATCTTACAGGCGGTTCTACGGAATCCCTTAGCGGAACCTTACATCTTGGGGATTTCCAGTGGAGGAGGATTAGGAGCGGTTCTCTTTATAATTCTGAGGAGCGCCTCCTTTTATTATGCCACACTTGGTCTCCCTTTAAGTGCTTTTCTGGGGAGCATTCTGAGTTTTCTTCTGGTGCAAAGATTGGCGAAAGTTGATGGCAGGCTTTCTCCTCAGAATTTACTTCTTTCCGGAGTAGTAGTAGGGATTGTGCTTACTAATATTTTAGTTTTTATTGGCTGGTTCTTTGAGGAGAGATTAATTCAGGGAATTATCTGGTGGTTATTGGGGAATTTAGATATTATGGAAAATACAGCTTTGTTAATCATAGGATTAATTGGTTTAGCCGGTTTACTTATCTCCCTTCTCTTTGCCCGGGAATTAAATATTATCTCCTTAGGAGAAGAGGAAGCCATTTCTTTAGGGATTGAAGTAGAAAAGACCAAACAGCTTCTGATCTATATTTCCTCCCTGCTCACCGCCACTGCTGTTGCCTTTTGTGGAATCATTGGTTTTGTAGGATTGATTGTTCCGCATATTGTGCGTTTCTTCTCCGGGAATGAACACCGCACATTACTTCCCGGCTCTTTCTTAATGGGAGCAATTTTTATTGTTCTCTCCGATGCCTTTGCCCGCACCGTTCTTAGCCCGATAGAAATTCCTATCGGAGTAATCACTGCCCTTATGGGTGGGCCAATGTTTATCTTTTTATTGCAGAGAAAGAAAAAGATTCTTTTTAAATAAAATGGAAGAAGAAATTTTATTAAGTGTGGAAAATCTTTCCTGTGGTTATGGGAATAAGATTATTTTAAAAGAGATAGATTTTCAGATGAAAGAAGGAGAATTTTTAGGGATAATCGGACCCAATGGTGTAGGTAAATCTACACTTTTGAAGACAATTTTGAGAATTATTCCCCGTTTAAAGGGGAAGATATTTTTTAAAAAAAGAGAGATTAATCAGATTCCCCGAAAAATTCTCGCTCAACAGATTGCCTATGTTTCCCAGCAGGCCCAGGCCTGGTTTAGTTTTTCGGTCAGAGAAATTCTTAAGATGGGGAGGTATCCTTTCCTAAAGAGGTATAAGTCTGAGGGGAAGAGAGATTTTGAAGTTATTGAGGAGAAAGTAGGGTTGACCGGGATAGGAAATTTAATTTCCGCTGATCTTGAAGAATTGAGTTTAGGCGAGAGACAATTGGTCTTTATTACTCGCGCTTTAATTCAGGAACCCAAACTTATTTTACTTGATGAACCTACCGCCCACTTAGATATCGGCCATGAGATAAAAATCTTTGACCTTTTGTATAGACTAAATCGGCAGAATAATATCTCCATAATTTCTGTTCTCCATGATTTAAATTTAGCCAGTCAATACTGTGACCGTCTGCTAATTCTTTTTGAAGGGAAAATCGAGAGATGGGGTAAGCCCCAAGAAGTTTTGGATTATAAAATTATTGAGAAAATCTATAATACCGTTGTGGTGGTTAAAGAAAATCCTATTACCAAAAGACCGCATATCTTTACTATCCCCGAAAAATTTCGCTGATTTATTTAATCACCGCTGAATCCAAAGGCGCTAAGCGGTCTTTCTATTTTTGCGTGAACCTGAGCGCCTACCCTGGATTTTTTATTTGACATTAGCCATTTTTTAGCTTACAATTTTTCAAAAATTTAGTTTTTCCTGATTGGGGAAGGAACTCCTCGTGTGAATCGAGGGGCTGCCCCGCAACGGTGAAAGCCCGGTCGATCCCCAATTGAGGTAAGTCCCGAAGGTTATCTTTCTTTAGAAGCATAACTTCGGGACCCCGAAGCGTAGCAAAAAATTCTTCTACATTCGGGGTACCTTCGCGGGAGGGGAAAATGGTGAAAACGCGTAGCCCACCGGAAGGTGGGTTTTTTGTTGAATGTGGGTATGAGGAAAAAAGAAGGGAGGGAAAATGAAGAAATTAGTTGCTTGGCTATTGGGTTATTGGCTTATGGGGTTAGTTAGCTTGGTTTACGGAGAAGAGGAGTATGAATTAGAGAAAATAGTAGTTACCTCTTTACGCTATGCTCAGGAGGTCAATAAAATTCCTGCTGCGGTAACTGTGATTACTCGTTCAGAGATAGAAGAATCTCAGGCAAAGAATATAGTGGATTTGTTGAGGACGATTCCGGGTATGCTGGTGCGTGATTACTATGGGATGGGAACAAAAGCTTCGCTAGATTTACGGGGATTTGGCGAATTTGCCGGAAGTAATACTCTGGTGTTATTAGATGGAAGAAGGGTCAATGAGATTGATTTGAGTGGGGTAGCCTGGACACAGATACCTTTAGAGACGATAGAAAGAATAGAGATTATGCGCGGCGTAGGAAGTGTTCTCTATGGAGATAATGCTGTGGGAGGAGTAATTAATTTGATTACTAAGAAAGGAGAAGCTAAGCCTTCTTTTAAAATAGAGACCCAGAGCGGAAGTTTTGAGAGCGAAAAATACAATTTTGAATTAAGTGGTTCCCGAGAAATTTCTTCCTATTTAATCCATTTTAACCGCCACTCCACAAACGGTTACAGAGAAAATAGTGACTATAGGGGAGAAGATTTTTTTGGTAAATTTACTTACGCTTTTAGTGAACGCTTTTCCCTAGGCTTGAGTGGGAACTATCACCTTGCGGATTTTGGTTTACCCGGGGCTTTACGGGAAAGCCAGTTGGTTACCACTTCCCGGAGAGAAACTAAATTCCCCGAAGACGATGTGGGTGAGGCAGACGGCTATATAAACATAGAGGCAGAAGGGGAATTAAATGATTTCTTAAAGTTGATCAGCTATCTCTCCTTTCGCCGGCGCGAAGTGGATAATTATCTTTTAAGTTCTCAAAACTTAGACCACCGGAGAATAGATACATTCAGTTTTCGTCCCATGGTTATCTTAGAAAAAGAATTATGGGGGAAGAGACATAGACTCAGCGCAGGATTTGATTTTTATGGAGTTGATTCTTTAATTGATGCTTATTCCGGATGGGGTTCGGTTTATTATCAGGGGGAGAAGATGCGGGAAACCGAGATAGATAAAAATTCTACAGGTTATTTTTTCCAGGATGAGGTAGAATTAAGAGAAAATCTCCTATTTCTTTCAGGTTATCGTTTAGAGAAAGCGAAGTACAGTTTTGATTCCACTCCTCAGCCAGGTTCCTGGAGTGGTGATCCCTGGGTGAGCTCAATTCAGGTGGATGAGGATTTAAGGATAGATGAGGAGGCTTGGAATTTTGGTTTGAATTATCTTTTTAATGAGGCTTCCAAGATTTTTATTAATTATAGCCGAGGTTTTCGTTTCCCGACCACTGATGAATATTACAGTATTTGGTCTACTCCGCCAGTAAATACAGAACTTTTACCCCAGATTTCTCAAAATTATGAATTGGGGGGGGAATATGCCTGGGGAAAGCCTTTTAAAGTGGGTTTTAGTTTATTTGATATGAGATTAAAAAATGAGTTATATTACGACCCTTTAAC
>JAMWCG010000051.1 GCA_023818555.1 Candidatus Omnitrophota bacterium | reverse complement strand
TAAGATAAGAAGGGGTTTTGTTCTACTTCCCAAAATCAATATAAGATAATTACCCACTTTTTTTAACGCTTTTGCCACAGGATAAATTTCGGCAATGCCCACTCCTCCTCCTATAAGAATCACTTTCCCATAATTTTTTATTTCTGTTGGATTTCCCAAAGGACCCACTAAAGCATATAAAAAATCCCCTACCTTTAAATTTCCCAAAAGCTTGGTAGTTAAACCCACCTCTTGGAAAATTAAGGTAATCGTTTCTCTATGCTCATTCTTATCTACTATAGTTAAAGGAATGCGCTCCCCTTTTTCCGAAACCATCAATACCACAAATTGCCCTGCTAAAGCTTTGCGGGAAATATTGGGGGCATACACTTCCAAACAACTGATGCGCACTCCTAAGTCCTCAGCCAAAACTTTTTTATCCACAATATTAAACATAAGATTCTCTTTACTAAATCTTTAAATTTGTGAAGGAGTCAAAATAGATCACACAAAATTAGGAGAAGTTTTTTCTTTTAGCAAGTAAAGAAAACTATACTATGCCTCACTCCATTTTACTTTCTTGGCTCTCTCAGCCAAATTCACTATCCCTACCATAACCAGCCAGACCATCCCCACCGCTAAGACCATGGGAATCCCTTTGCTCAATATCTCTGGAAGAACCTCACTTAATCCCTTAGTCAAAAATGGAGGATAGGGAACAACTTCTCTATGTGAGATATGTTCAACTGCCAACATTACCACTCCACCCCAGAGCATTGAATTCAACCAATTGAGATGCCACTTCTCAGAAACTCTTTTCCTTACTGCAGTAGTTACAATAACGGCGCTCATCGGAGCCAGAAAGCAAGCCATATTCTCACCTCCTTTTTAAATTTGTAATTAAAACTGAACCTAACCAGATTCCCAATATGGGAAATAGCATTACTATCCCTAAGAGAGTTCCACTTTCAATCATTCCTTCAGTTATTTTCTCTAAGAAAGGCCCTCCTTTGTAACCTAAAAGATGATCCACAAGAATCATAATCGTTGCTCCCCAGAGCATTAAAGCCAAAAAGCCAAATTTGTATCTCTTAGGTAAAAATAAATTCAAAACCGTTGCTCCCATTGCACTCACCCCAGTGGTAACCAACCACATTCTACCTCACCTCCTTTCAAAAATCAACCTGAATCCTTGATCCAAAAACAGTAATTGTATCTTTTCTCTCAGAAACATCATCTCCATAAGGATTCCAGATAACCTGGATATCCGGAGAAATATGTAAATGCTCATTTATCTGGATATTGTAATAGGCTTCAAAATGGCTTTCTTTTTCAGCCTCTCTTGTAGGGTCTGCCTTTTTATAATCTTTTGAAGGTATAGCCTGTCCTATAGCTAAACCCAAGATATCGTTTTCTCTTCTCCAAAGACTTCCTTTAATCTGTAAACCTATACTCCAGGCTTGTTCTAAAGAAAATGAAGAATCTGTTAAATAAACTTCAGGGTTCTGCCAGCCATACCTTAAAAAGCAAGCTAAATTATCGGTCAATTCTTGGTCAAAACTTATACCAAAACCATAGTTTTCTTCTTTATCCTTTGAGTAATCTTCCCATTTTGTGTGATTTTGGTCATTTAACCAACCTAAGATTCTGTAGTTACCTTCTTTCCCAAATAATTTGGGTTTAAATTTTAATTGAGTTCCCAAGAATAAAAAATCAAATGCATCTTCAAAGTCAGCGTCTGCATCCAGAACTTCAAACTCAATATCAAAGAATTCAACTGGTGCAATGTTTAAACGAAATCCAAAAGAATTATCCGGAAACTCAATTGTTGGAGAATTTCTAAATATCCTTCCTAAGAATTGACTTGTCTCATCATTGGCACAGGAGTTTGTATCTAAATAGACTGTGGGGTCTAATTTACCAAATGTCAAAACCATTCTTTTATCAAAGAGATTCTGCTCATAATAGACCTCAGAGATTCTAAGACTCTCATCGGTATTTGCATCATAATTTACATTTGAAAATAAAGTAAGTTCATCTTCAACTCCTGAACCTTGTCCTGTCTCCAAATGCATAAATGCTTTACCATCTATTTCTTTGAATTCCTTTTCAATCTCTAAGTCAATAGAATATGATGCATCGGTAACATCTTCATTCTTTGCTGATGTATTATTGGCATTATGTGTTCCCTGTAAGACAAAAGTAGCACCGCCCCCTATTGAAAACCCTTCAAAAACCTCTTTAATCTCTTCTACCGCTTTTGTCTTTTCGTCCTGTTGCGCGAGTTTTTCTTCCAACTCCGCAATTCTCTTCTTCAGTTCTTGAATCTCTTTCCTAATTGCCTCCTCATCAGCATAAACCATTCTTGCCATTGCCAAGCTTAAGAAAAATAAAATAAAAAATTTTAACTGGACACCAGAGAAGATCCTCATAAACTGCCTCCTTCAGTTACTTCTTTCCTCTGGTTATCCAGTCGGAAAAGAAAAAGTTAAACCTTTGCCTCCATTTTTATGGTCGGCTTCAAGTCAAATCTCTTCTTTTCTCTCCTTTCTATCTGAACAATCTTTGAATTATGAATGGTTATTACCACTTCCCCATAATTTATCTTCTGGATAGATTTTAAGATCTCATCTAAGATTTTATCTTCTATTACCTTATTTTGTTCCATTATTCAATTTCCTTACCTGTGCTTGACATACTCAGAGCTCCGTGTTTTACTCCTTTTATTGCTCTTAAAGTATCAGCAAGTTTTTTAATTTCTTCAGGCTTCCCTCTTGCGGCAATTATCTCCAGGCAATTATCTTCATCTAAATGAATATGCTGGGTGGAAATAATTATTTTTTTAAACCTATGTTGGATATCGGTGAGTTTATCTAAGAGTTCTCCCTTGTGATGGTCGTAAATAATGGTTATTGCTCCCGCAACTTCTTTTCCTGTAAACCACTCTTTTTTAACTAACTCCTGCCTGATTAAATCTCCAATTGCCTTGGAACGATTGGGATAATTCTTCTCTCTGATAAGTTTATCAAACTTAACCAAGAGGTCTTTGGGTAAAGAAACTCCAAATCTAATCGGCTTTTCCATCGTGTTACTTTTTTTAAAAAAATAACACAAAAATTAAACCCTGTCAAGTAAAATCCATTTTATTGAGTCGCAAATAATAGAGTTGATAAATACAATCTTCTATGCGCTTGATATAAATTGGAAATATAAATCTATCGACAGAGGGCACTAAAGGGGCAGGATTGACATTGATAAACATCATCTTCATCTGCCTGAAAGGGAATTTTGGGATTTAGGATTTCATTCAAAAGACTACCGATTGCTTTCCGATAAATCTGCATAATTTTTTCTTTATCTTCCATTTCCTCATCATTGAGCAAAAGGGAAATCCCGGGTTTTCGCGACAGGTCTCTGAGATAGTAGAGCCCTGCATTGAGCCTTTCTCTTTTATATTCTTTTTTGCTATTCAGAAGATAAATATAAAGGGGAAGCTGAAACGATTTTATAGTTTTTTTCAGCGCCTTCCGTTCAAAACCAAGGGACATAATCTTTTCTCCACTCTGAGGTTTAATCTCACCTCCCCCAGTTTTATAATCAAGAATTAAAAAAGTGCCATCGGAAAGTCTGTCAAGGCGGTCAACGATTGCCTGAAATCTAAAATTTGACCCGCAAAATTCTATTTTTCCTTTAAAGGTCTTCTCCAGACAGATTATTTCCTCAACTCCTCTCTCTGCCTCTTCTCTTAAGAAATGCTCCATCCGAAATTTAACTACCTCCTCTATAAGAAAAGCATCTGCCTTCCTCCGGTTTCGGAATTCTTCAGCAAATCTCTTCTCTAAGACCTTAAGGAAATATTCCTCAAATTTTTCATCAATGAAAAATTTTTTCCCTATAAAGCGGGAAAAGGTTTCCGCAAGCAGTTCATGGATAAATCTTCCGATATCCTGACCTTCCGGTCCGTCAAAGACATCTTCTCTTTCTTGCAGACCCAAGACATATTGATAATAAAATCTTAGGGGACAGTGGAGATAGGTATTGAGGCTGGAAGAGGAATATTCCATTCTCTTTAAATATTCTAAAATGTCATTGTTTTTCTTTATTTCTGTCTTCTTGGGCAAAACAGAAATCTTAAAACTTGCTTGAGGGATAGAAATCACCTCCCAGCTCTTGAATTTTTTTTGTCTTTCCCAGATAAGTTCTTCAATAAATCTACTTTTTTCTCTATCTTCTCTTCGTTGATAGATAAGAAAAACATTCTCTGCTGAAGAGATAATTCTTTTAAAATGATAGCGTTGTATCTCTTCTTCTTTTTCTAAACGATTAATTCCTAAATTGATCAATATTTCACGCGGAATGAGGGGTTCATAAATACTCAATTTTGGCAAGACTGCTTCATTAACATCCATTACCAGAACATTTTTGAAATTCAGTGCTCGGGTTTCTAATAATCCCAAGATTTGCAAACCTCTCAATGGAGACCCAGAAAAAGAAATATATTCGTTTTCCAATCTTTGCTGGAAAATATTAAAAATTTCTCCCACCGGGAAATGAACTTCTTTAAATTTTGCATTCTGCAACTCCTCTGCAATTCCCAAAATTCTCTCAGCCATTTTCAGATTAAGGGGGTATTTTTCTAAGGAGCTGTATTTAAGCATGAAATTAATAAATTCCTCAAGGAAGAAAGAAAAATCTTGGAAACTATTAAACTCTTCCCAGGAATGGAAGAATATCCGGTGAATTTCCTTAAGCATTTTCCTCAACCTATACCAGTCAAAGGAAATGCCTAAACCTTTTATTGTTTCTATGGCACCTTCATAAATGGGAGCACAATTATGTATCTCCGACAATTTTACGAACAGACTTCCTCCCAAAGAACTGGATTCCTCTCCGCAGATTATCTCCTCAATCTTATGGAGAAGGATTCTGGTAAAGGTAGCTTCCCCTTCCAGAGAAAGATTTTTAACTAAGGGATGGTTGATAAGTTTAAGGTAGTCAGGGGTATAATAAAAATCTTCTTTCCTTGTCTGCTGGGCTTTAAATATATTCTGAAATAAAGAATACAAAGCACTGCGTCTTAGCGGATAGCCTAAAGAGACATTGTAGTCTTTCACGAAAGCAGTGAGTTCGGAGAGCAAAGGAATAAGTACAGAAGGTTCAGGCAAAACAATTGCGGTATTTCCCAAATCTTCTATCTTCTTAATAATTTCTCGGACTAAACCTATCTCTGAATGAAGGTCAAAACCTGCCTGGATATAAAGCGCAAAGGAGGGATGATGATTCTTCTCCGGCTTTATTTGAATAGAGAGCTCCTGAGCCACTCTTTTTAAACTCTGCCATTCTTCCATATCACCCTGAAAGAAAAGAATTGCCTTCCCCCGCAGATAGAGATTCTTTATGATTTCTAACTCTGTTTTGTGTAAATAGAAAAGCCCACAGAAAAATATATTTTCAAATTCTGAGAGGTCTATCTCAGCAATTTCTTTTGCAGTAAGGGAATAGATTCTTCCCCGTGAATAAAGGTTTTCTTTTCTTAGATAATCAGTGTAAGCCTCCCTTAAATTAAGCATACTCTCCAGGAGCCTATTCACATCCTCAGGAACATCATAACCAATACTTGCCTTAATTCCTATATTCCTTAAGGCTAAATCTTCAACTTTCTCCAAGTCTAACTGTTCAAAGAAAGAAATCATTTCCTCTGCCCAGGGAAGAAATTGGGAAAAATTTTCTCTCTTTTGTAGGATTTCCGGAGCAATCCTTTTAGCCGTTTCATAAATAATATATGCCCCATCAAGATGAGAAATTTTTTTAAGACTTAATTTCTTAGCCAGAATGTATTCCACAAATTCATCCATAGAGAAAATCTTGGGTGCGATAAATCCTTTCCCGAACCGCTTTGCCAATTCTCTTTTCAGAAAAAGCCCAGGCCTTTTCCCTCCGAAAACGAAGGCGAGATTATCTATCGCCTTACCCTTTTTCAAATAATTTTCTTCAATAAAATTAGTAATACAGGAAAGGAAATTTTCTCCCAGATTATAGGTAACTACTCTATTCATAGATTGTAATTAGAGAATAGTCATCTAAATAGATAATAAATCCCTGCAATTTTTTACCTGGATATATCTCGCGTAATATGGAAATATATCTCTTTACCTGCTGGATATCTTCCTCCTTTTTACCCTTCCCTGTCTTATAATCTATGAGCCAGACCGTATCTTCTTTCACAATGAGACGGTCAAGCCGGTAGGTATTACCTGAACGGTCTACTAATTCTAATTCCTGAAAGAGAGAGCCTTCTTTTAGAAAAAAGAATCTCTTAAATTCTTCCTTACCTAAAAGAATGGAGATTGTTTTTTTAACTTCTCTGTATTTATCAAAAGAGGAAAAATTAATCTTTACTTTTTCTATTGCCTCGTTTAAAACTGAGGATTTTTCCTTTTCATAGAGATTACCAAGATAAGAAAGAACCATATGCATAACTTCTCCATAGACTATGCTCTCTTTTTCTTTCAGTACAGTTTTATCTATAAATTCATCTTTTAATCCCTCTATCCAGTCTTTATATTCTCCCCCCGGGATTTCACAGACAGGATAAATTTCTTCATCCTTTCGGGGATAAATTTCAGGCTTACCATACTCTCTTTTTTCACAGGGAAGAAGTAAAACCGCAGGATTTCTTCTCCGTCCCACATTCTCCGCAGAAAAGATGTATAATTCATCTTCGGCACGCGTAAAAGCAACATAGAGATTATTTAATTCATCAATAAAGGAATTTAGATATTCTTCTCTATATAACCTCGCTAATTTTGGCGAATAATAATTATAGATTTTTCTTAAATATAAAAGCCGGA
>JAMWCG010000050.1 GCA_023818555.1 Candidatus Omnitrophota bacterium | reverse complement strand
GAAGTGATTAAGATATCAATATCCCGAATTGTCTCCTTCATCCTCCGCAAACTACCCGCATAGGTAATCCGCTTTACCTCTTTTAAATCCTCCAATTCCGAAATAATTGATTCTGCCAGAGGCAAAGCAGTCCCCAAAAGCATCCTCTCCCTTCCCTTTTTTAAGAGTTCAATCCCGCGCAAAATGTTCTCCTCAGTTTTCTCCTTTAGCCCGGGAAGCCCGCTCAATTTATGTTTCTTGGCAAGTTGTTCCAATTCTTCAATAGATTTTATTCCCACTTTTTCATAAAGCATCTTTGCTGTCTTTGGGCCTACTCCAGGAATTTCCAACATCTTCATTACTCCTTCAGGAATGGTCTTTCGCAATTCTTCAAAACTGGAAATCTTCCCCGTAGTTAAAAATTCCTTTATTTTCTCGGCAAGGTCTTTACCAATTCCGGGAATTTCTTGGAGGCGTTCTGCGCATGCAAGTGTCTCTATATCTTCGCTAAGACTTTCTAAGTTCTGCGCTGCTTTCCTGTAGGCACGAATCTTGAAAGGATTATCCTCCTTTATCTCTAAGATATCCGCATACGCATTGAAGATTTTGGCAATCTGAAAATTCTTCATGGCACATTATTATAGCACGGAAAGAAAATCTAAATAATAAAAAAATGGAAAACGGAGAGAGGAAAAATTTTTCCTTGCTTGTCTTTATCTATGGTATCCGCATTTCGGGAGGTAGTTGGGAATTATAGGCATTTTTAAAAATCAGCCAGAAGGCATCTGCAAACTCCTCCTTATCCATTCTTTTCAATTCTTGCTTAAGGTAAATATTAATGAAGGAGTAAATTTGTTCTGCAGGATCCCGTGCCCCAAAATTTCCATATCCCACAATCTTTAAATCTTTACCTTCAATATCTATCAATACATTAGACTCAATCCGTTCTCTATATTCTATGCCTGCTTTCTTTAAATTAGCCAATTTTATCCCCAGTGATTCAAAAATCCATGGATTATCCAGCAAACGATTTACATGAAAAACAAAATCTGACAATTTATCGCCTTTAAAGAAATAAGATATTACATATCCTATGGTTTCATATCTTACAGGGTTAATCTCAAATTTAGATTCTACAAATTCTGCATTTTGGGGAGCAATTCCCAGTTCACTGGCTTTTAAAAATCCTTCCTTTATGAAAACATCAGCCTGTTTTACCACAATATCATATTCTCCTTGGTCGGTCCTCTGTTTAAAACGATAACTTCCATAAGAAGACATCTCCGTGGGATCCAGAGGAATCGGCTTGGGCGGGTCAACTACTCTAACCCCAAAATTTTTCAGGATGTACTCGTATATCCCTTGATTGAGCTTCCTTAATTCTTGAGGTTCCTGTCCACTGCGTGGGTCGAACTTAAAAAATTCAGGTATCTTTTCAGGCAGGTCATTTCTGATACGCCGGAGAAACTCATCTCCCCTTATAAAAATAGATTGAGAAATAAATAAGAGAAAACAAAAACCTAACCAATTTTTCCTCACTTTCATTTTCCCCTCCGAATTAGTTTATTAATAATATTTTTCAGCCTGTTATATAAAAATTATAACACAACTTTCGCATTTTTTCAAGGGATGTGTGCGGTGATACAAAAAATTGGCACTTTAGGAGAAAATATGCTATCATTTATAAAAAATGAAGGAAAGAATTTTCTTTTCCTTATTCTTGATCTTCTCCTCTCCTCTAACTTATGGAGAAAATAACTGGCAAGAAGGATTATTCGTTCAATCTCCACGCATAGAATATTTAAAGAAAGAACTCCAGAAGAGAGAATCTATTTATAAACTCATAGAAACTGCCGCAGAAAAAGTCTCCAATCCCCTACTTTTTAGGGAGAGAATTATTTACCTTATCCATTCCTTAGAGATAGAAAAAGAAAAATTCCTTATCCTTAAAGAAGTGGCGGAAATCTCTTCTCTCTTAGAAAAAACGGAAAAAGAAATCCAACTCTATGAAAATATAGAAAATTTATTCCCCTTATCTTTTCCTCCATCAAAACTCTCTCCCCCTGCAAAACTCTGGCAGGAAAAAGAGAGCAATTGGCTAAATGAAGAAGTAAAAAGAAAGAACGAAGAAAAATATTTCTATCTTAATTTACTGAAAGAAAATTTCAATATTGAGAATAAACTTGAGCTCAATAAAATTTTCTATAAGATAAACACTGGTTTTGAGAAAGAAATAGTCAAGAAAAAGGGAGAAATATTAGCCTGGGAGGAAAATTATTTCCTGAAAAAGAAGGAAAAATATCCTCAATTATCCTATTATTTAAAAGTCTCCACCAGCCTACCTTATGTCTATTTTTATCTTCCTTTAACCCGTTCTATAGACAAAGAAATCTATAACTTCCTCTTGGCACGAGATAAACTTGAACTTAAAATCCTGGAATTGGAAAATTCCTTTGCTGAAGAAGAAATATCTCTTAAACTTCACTATCTCCGGAAAAAGAAAGAAATCCTTAGGGAGATTTTAAATAAAATAGAGGGAATAAAAGGACTCTCTTTATCCTTTGAAGAATTCTCTTCTCTAAAAGACATTTTTTTAAAAACCTCGCTCTCTCTAATTAACTTAGAATATAAAGAAGCCATGCTCAGAGAGGAGATTTTAAGATATAACCTCTCTCCGCCCGAAAAGAAACCCGAGCCTCTTCCTCCCTTGTTCTCTTTCTATTCTCTACTTGAATTTGTGGAAGCAAATTCTTTATATTTAGAAAAAATGAGAAAAGAAGTCTCAGCCATAAAAAAGTTAGCTTCCTCTTCGGGAGGAACATATAGAGATTATCTTCAGCATCTTTATACCTGGAAAGAAGCCTCCTATGAAAAAGAAAAAACTTATCTTGAAAAAGAGTTGTTTTCTTTATGGTATCGTTTAAAACTGAGCCAGGAAAAACATTCCTTAGAAAAGGAAAAGGAAATTCTCTTACATTCTTTATACAAACTTATTTCTCAATCTCCTGCAAAACCTGTCTCAGAAAAAAAATTAAAAGAAATAGAGCTCCTTTCTGAGCAGCTCTCCCTTGAAGAGAGAGAAGAAGAAATAGTTTTAAATTGGCTGCAGTTAAGAAGAAAAATCGCTACTCCTTTAGAAATTGACCTGTCTTCTACTGAGGAAGGAGAAAATAAGTTGGAAGAACTGTATGCAAAATATTTCCCGGAAACTAATCTACCGGAGAGGGAGAGAGAAGCTTATAAAAGACTGAGAGAAAGCGAGGTTTCCTTATTCTTGAGAAAGGAAGGAAAAGTTGTCTCTTCTCCCAAGGAAGAACTATTGCAGGGGAAGCTCAGATTAAATTTTATTCTGGAAATAATCTCTCCGCCCATCTATTCCTATACCTGGGAGGAAAATTATAACCCCGAAGCATATTTCCGTCTGAGAGAACAATTTGAGAAAGAGAATGAGGAAAAGGAAAAGAATTGCAACCAAGAACTACAGAAGATAAGTCAGAAAAGAATTCAGTCTTTAAAAGAGAGACTCGCGGAAGAAGAGGAAGTATCTAAAGATTTAGAGAAGAATTTTTCTTTAGACCTCCCCGAGCGACTAATCCAACAGAAATTAAGAATTTTGCGTCTAAAAAAACAAATCTTAGAAAAGGAGGGAGATTATCTGATAGACTTTCTCTCTTCCCAAAATCTTCCCTCCCCAACCCTGCAACCTCATCAAGAAAAAATTCTCTTAGAAAAGCTTTCTCCCATTATAAAAAAGGAGCGCCTTCCCTTACTCATTAAGGAGAAAGAAAAAGAAAGCCTCATTGAATCTCTGCTCACTTCTTTAGCTCTAAAAAACCAAAAGGAAAAAAATAATAAACTCCTTTCGCTTTACTCTGCGCTCAATGAAACATTGACTATCTTTTCGCTTAAAGAGAAAATTAGTTTAATTCTCCCGGAGGAATTAAGCGAGTTTAAACTTATCAGAGATAGTCTGGAAGAGGAAATCTATGCGAATGAACGCAAAATTATTAATCTTAGGAAAAAAGAAATCTTCTCACAGGAAATAAGACTACCCGCTATATCTAATCTCAAAGAGAGGATTGATTCTCTAAATAATAAGGAAATTATCTCAGCAGACCCTTATTTAAAATTGGTTGAACAAGAAATAAATCTCTCTCTGCCCCAGGAAATTGATTTTCTCCATTATCTCTATCAGGAAAGAGAAGTTAACCTAAAAAGGGAGAGAAAGTTTCTTCTCCAAAACCTCTCTCTTCAGGAAGCGTTACTTGATTCCCGGAAAAGGACAGAAAAACTCTCAGAGGAGCAACTAAAGAATGCTCTACAGGATTTAAAGACAGGGGTTATCAGTCTCTATGGGGCATATGGCTTGAACTCAATTTTATCAAAATACAGAGAAGAAATTGAGAAACTCTTACAGGCTGAGCAAAGTTTAGCAGAAACTCAAATAAGACTCTGGAATCTGATAGAAAATAAAGCCCACCTCAATCTTCTTTCTTTAATCCCTCCCCAATTTGTTTCTTTCAGGGAAAAAGTTATTGCCTCTTTAAGAAAAGAACTCTCTCTAATCCGTGACAGAAAAAAAAGGAGAGAGGAATTTATCTTTAAAAACTATAACCAGAAAATTCACGCTTTCAAATTTCTAAAAGAAGAGGAGGAAAAGAAGAAAATATATAAGCCGATAGAACAATTGTTTAAGACTGCACGCGAGAAAGAGTTAGAGAATACCGAGTACTTAGATAAACTCTGGGAAGAGGAAAAGGCTTTTAGCGAAATGGTTAAAAAGAAGATTGCCAAAAGCGGAATAGAAATTGAAGAAGAAATTCTACCGATAGCAGAATCTCTTCTTTTTAGTGAAGAGAAAAAGGAAATTCTAAAACTGCTCTTTATCAATTATGCCCGGAGATTAAAGAAAGAAGGATATCTAAAGGAATCTATAAAGGATATTCAAAAACTCTTTGTAATCTTTCCGTTAAATTCTGATGAAATTGATGCTCTTTCATTCTGGTGGGCAAAATATATCTCCCCTCTCCTTCCCTATCCGGAAAAAATTTATTTAGAAGAAATAATTGACCCGCGTCTTTTAGGTCTATATCTCTATTATGCAGAATTAAAGCGTTATCTCGCTCTAAAAGATATGCAATCCCTTCTCCCACAGATAGAAAAAGATAAAGCATTCCTTTTCTCCGAACCTTTCTCTCTCCCTCAAGAAAAGGTTCCGGAATATCTTTCCTGGGAGGCAGAGAAACAACGCGAAATGGAAAATTTATTTTTCTCCCAATGGCCCTTTGAAAATCTGGAGAATAAACGGAAAAAATTATTACAGAGTAGTAAGGAAATTTTTGGTTACACCTATGGTTCCTTAAAAGAGAAAACCCTACAAAAAGAAATTGTCAATTGGTTGATTATTTCGGGGATAGCGGAAGAGGAATTCCCCTCTTTCATTGAGATTGTAGAGACGGTGCTTAAAGAAATCAAAGAGGTATTCCCTGACCTCCCTTTTGAAGAAAAATTGAAAATAAAGGAAGCAGTAAGACTGAGATGGCTTTTTAGTCAAAAAGAAGAATTCCTACTCAAGGAAGAAGAAAAAAGACTGGGGGAAGCAATTCTTATGGGAAGTCTCCTCTCCTGGTGCGAATTCTTCTGGGAAAACCAGATTGGAAAGGACGAGATACCTCTTTTCTTCTCCTTTATAGTAGAGTTGAGAAAAAATCCTCTCTTCAGCAAAATCTATGGAAAAGAGGAAAATCAAAAAAATGAGCGGAGAGAATTCTACATCTCCTCTCTCAGTTACTGGGCAGAAAAATGGCTTAAATTTTATCGGGAGAATCCCGGGGAGGCAGAAGAAAAGATAAAGATTTCCCTCGCGCGTTTTCAAGTCCTCTATTCCCTGCCTTCATTTCAGAAGCTCTACGGACCAATAGACCTGAGCACAATCAATCCGCAAAAGGGAAAGGAGAGGAAGCTTCTGCGTGAATTTATGGGAAAAATGGGGTTCTTTTTAAACACTTTACTTTTCCTTCACTGATGAGGAAACAAAAATATTTTTTGAGGATTTATATTTTTTATCTACCCATAAACAAATCCTCGAAAATTTTTATAAAAACCAGGGTATAGAATTAAAGCTCACCTGGCAAGATTCTAAAGAGAAGGAAGAAATTATGGGTATCTTGATTAATTGGCTACAGTTTTTTCACTACCGAGGAATAAAGGGAAAAGAAAAAATTTTTTCCGCCTTAAAAGAGATAGAATTTATTCAAGAAAAATCTCAGCAGTATAAGTTGTTTCTCAATATTGATGAAATAAGATATTGGTGGGAGAAGACGAAGATTAAAGGGTATACGCTCAATTTCTTAGAACAAATATTTTCCCATGCTTATTATGTTAAAAATCTTCTGCCAGAGGTGTGTAATGAACTCTGGGAAGAGATTAGCCATTACCCAGTATCCTCAGAAGAAAGCACTGCGCTAAGAGAAAAATTGAAAGAAGCAATTAGAACTTACAGAAAGGATTTTTCTCGTGCGGAAATATATAACTTAGCCGAGAAGATTATGCCTCTTTATAACTTAAGTCCGGATGAACTTAAAAATTATTATAAAGAAAAAATCTATCTGGAGGTTTACTATCAAATATTCAATCAAGATAAAGCACCTCCTGAGAAGATAAGTCAACTCCATTCCCTTATGAAAGAGACAGGATACAGTTTAAGGGAAATGGGAACTTTCCTGTCTTTCTATTCTCGCTTACGGAAAAATGAAGCCCTCACCCAGACCTTCCCTTCTGACTTAGAAATCTATGGAATTTTGCAACATTTCTTTAAACAGATCCCTCCTTATGAGAAAAAAATTTTATCCTGGCTGGAAAAAACTTCCTTGCTTATCCAATTTTTTTATCAGGAACATAAAAGACAACCTGATTTCTCTCTCCTCAAGAACCTTATCAACTATTCTCTTTTACGAATGCGCCCTTGGCAGATAGAACTCC
>JAMWCG010000049.1 GCA_023818555.1 Candidatus Omnitrophota bacterium | reverse complement strand
TAACTGCCAGTTCCTGGGCATAGCGCAGGAGGGAAACTATTTTATTGGCAGAATTCTCAAATTGTAAAGCAGAAAAGGTCTCGCGGAAGAGGGGAAGCGAAATAGCCACCAGGAGAGAAACAATTATTATACTCATCCATAATTCAGTAAGACTAAAACCCTTGTTAATCATCACCCTCATTGTGATTATATTTTATCACCTTATCAAAAAAAGTCAAATCATTTCTGAAATTTCTCTTGCAGAAGAACTTGATTTTTATTATCATATCTATATTCTTTATAACTGAGAAGCCAGAAAAAAGAAATGCGCAGGAAAAAAATCCTTTTTTACATACTGACATTAGTTATCTTAACAAAATGTGCTGAGGCTGACTGGGAGTGGTGGAATGAGACGGAAAGTAACTGGAGGATGAACAAAAAAACCGAATTAGGTATTACCGTGGAGCAAAAATTTAAGAATGATATGCAGGATTTATATCTCTATAATTTTCAACCCGGGATAAATTTCGAACTCAACGATTCCTGGGATTTTGGTTTAAGTTATAAATATGAAAAGGAACGCGAATATACAAAGGGTGAATGGGAACCCTGGTTGGAGGAACACCGTTTTCAGATTGACCCCATTCTTAAATGGGTGTGGCTGGGTTTAAAAATAAGCAGCAGGAACAGGTTTGAATACCGCATCCTTGAGGCAAGAAAAGACTACTGGCGCTATTGTAATCGGATTAAAATAAAGAAAGAAATTCTAAAAACTGAACCCTATCTTGCCAATGAAATATTCTATGATTTTTATAAGGACACTTTAAATAAAAACCGTTTTGAATTGGGCATAGATAAAAAGTGTTCTTCTCATTTAGGAATAGAACTCTATTATATGTTAGAAAGTGTAAAGGGAGGAAAGGATTGGCATCATTCTACAAATGTCTTAGGAACAGTTTTAAAAATTAATTTTTGAAGGGGGGATAAAATGAGAAATAAATTTTATCTATTTTTAATTCTCGCTCTGCTTAATTCTGGCTGTCAAAAAAAATATTCTTCCGAGGTAATTGTCTATGTGGCTCACGACCAGATTTACTCCGAACCCATCTTAAAAGAATTTGAAAGAGAAACGGGAATTAAAGTAAAGGCAGTCTATGACCTGGAGGCAACCAAAACCACGGGAATCGTCAATCGTTTAATTGCTGAAAAAGACTCGCCTCGCTGTGATGTCTTCTGGAATAATGAAATTTCCCGCACGATTATGCTTAAAGATAAGGGGATCCTTTCTCCCTATTACTCTCTCCGGGCAAAAGATATCCCTGATAAATTCAAGGACAAGGATGGTTTTTGGACAGGTTTTGCCGCCAGAGCGCGCATAATCATCTACAATAAGAATTTATTGCCGGAAGAAGAAATCCCCCAGAGTATCTATGCCTTGCTTAATCCTAAATACCGCGGAAAGATTGCTCTTGCTAATCCTCTATTCGGAACCACTTCTACCCATGCTTCCGCCTTATTTTCTTACTTGGGCGAAGAAAAGGCAAAGGAGTTCTTTCAGAAATTGAAAGAAAATAAAGTCTTAATTGTCCATGGTAATTCTATTGTAAAAGATGTGGTGGCAAGTGGAGAAGCCCTCTTCGGTATCACCGATACCGATGATGCTAATGTAGCCCTTCAGGGAGGAAAACCGGTGGGAATTGTCTATCCTGACCAAGAAGATTTGGGAACCTTAATCATTCCTAATACTTTATCGCTCATCAAAGGGGCACACCATCTTGAGGAGGCAAAGAAATTGATCGACTATCTACTTCAGCCCGAAGTGGAAGAGAAACTGGCAAATTCTCAAGCAGTGCAAATCCCTTTAAATCCAAAAGCAAAAAAGCCTCCCCATATCTTGGATATCTCAAGCATAAAGACGATGGAAGTTGATTTTGAGGATTGTGCGCGAAGAATAGAAGAGGTTTCAAAATATCTTCAGGAAAACTTTATTAGATAAAAATGTTTACGCGAGATATTATTAAAAGCGTAAGTATAATCATCTTTATTCTTTTTTGTTTTTTAGTTTTTTCTCCCCTGATTGCCGTCTTCAAAGAATCGTTTATTAAAGAAGGGAAAATCTCTTTTTCCATATACCAAGAGATTCTTACTGACCTGCGCCTCCGGCAGATTTTCTTTCGCACGCTACGAATTGGCTTCTTTACCGCATTGACGACACTTTTTCTGGGTTTCCCCTTTGCCTGGTTTCTGGAAAGAATAAAAATTCCCTTTAAAAATTTCTTCTCTCTTTTCTCTCTTTTCCCCCTGCTTCTGCCTCCTTATATCCTTGGTTTTACTTTTCTTTTTGAACTTCAACTACGAGGGCTGGTAAGGAATTTAGGCATAAATCTAAATCTCTATAACCTGGGCGGAATTGTCTTTATTCTCTCTCTTTGCTACTTCCCTTTTGTCATTCTCTTCCTCTCCGCAGGGTTAAAAAGCTTCAATCGGGGAATAGAAGAGGCAGGGAATTTAATTGCCTCTCCCCTAAAATCTTTTTTAAAGATTACCTTCCCCCTACTTCTCCCCTATATATTGCTCAGTTTTTCCTTTGTCTTTATCTTAACTTTTTCCGAATATGTAGTCTCTGAGCTCTTGCGGGTACACAACTACACTTTTGAATTATACTATCAATTCAGTGCTTTTCACAACTTTGCTAAAGCCACCGCACTTTCCTTCCCTCTTTTACTCTTTACCTTACCCCTTATTCTCTGGGTAGAAAAAATTATGCAGGAAAGACCCTATATTGGTCTGGGAGGAAATTTTAAACCTTACTTTTCTCCGCGAAAAAACTTTTTTAAAATTCCTGGTTTTATTTTTGCCACAGGATTAGTCTCTGTGGCGGTAATTTTCCCTCTTTTTGTTTTAATTAAAGGGACGGGCTCTTTTAAGAATTTATTCTTTGTCCTCTCGGCAAACATTCAGGAGATGGTTTTAAGTATTTTTTTAGCCCTCTTAGGGGCATTTTTTTGCAGTTTGGTGAGTCTTTTTTTAGGTTATCTCTTGGAAAATACCCGGGGAATTTATCGGCGCTGCATCAATATCCTTACTCTAATTCCCCTGGCTATACCTGGTCCCATTGTTGGGCTGGGATTAGTCCGCTGGTTAAATCGTCCTCAAACCGCTTTAGCTTATTCCACCTTTCTCCCTCTTCTTTTAGCCTATTTAATCCGCTTCTCCTGTTTCGGGATAAGAATAATCTCTACCGCTTTAAAGACCTATGGGAAAGAATTATGGGAGTCCGCACTAATCTTCCCTGTCTCAGGTTTAAAACGCTTTTTCAAAATAAATTTTCCCCTGCTTCATCCCTTTATAACCATCACTTTTATCATTTCTCTTCTCTTCTGTCTTACTGAACTTTCCGCAACCCTCTTTCTCATCCCTCCGGGGGAGATGACTTTTTTAATCAAAATAGAGTCATTTTTTCATCACGGAGATATGGAAAGTATTTTTGCTATGTGTCTCTGGCAGGTCTTGATTACGCTTATCCCCATATCATTACTTCTACCTTTTACTCACAGGAAATTTTCCTATGCTGCTTAAATTAGAAAACATTGCTAAAATGTGGAGCAAAAAGATTGTCCTGAAAGATATCTCCTTTGCTGTAGAAGAAGGAGAATTTATAAGCCTGCTTGGTCCCTCCGGCAGCGGAAAAACTACCCTCTTAAGACTGATTGTAGGTTTAGATTATCCTGATGAAGGAAAGATTTTCTTAAAAGAAAAACTCATCAGTTCTCCCGTTTATCTCTTCCCTCCCCAGAAAAGAAAAATTGGCATGGTCTTTCAGGATTTATGCTTATGGCCGCATATGAATGTAGAAGAACAGATTCTCTTTGCTTTAACCTGTCCTAAGCACGCACGGAAGGAAAAATTGAATTATTTCTTAAATAACTTTGAACTCCAGGAACATAGGAAGAAATTTCCTTTTCAACTTTCCGGAGGAGAAAAACAACGCCTGGCTTTAGCCAGGACCCTGGCTACTGAACCCGAAATCCTTTTACTGGATGAACCCCTGGCAAATCTTGACTTAGATTTAAAAATAGGTATACAAAAATTAATCCTCAAACTGCAAAGAGAAACAAAGATAACCGTGGTCTATGTCACACACGACCAGATAGAAGCATTGATGCTGGCAGAAAGAATTATTCTGCTTAACCAAGGAAAGATTGAGCAGATTGATACTCCTTATAATCTAAGCAATTCCCCGCAAACAGAATTTGTAAGAAAATTTATCCGCTTTGATTTCTCACTTATAGAAGAGTTGAAGGGGAAGTTATTGCGCGGGGACAATTGACTTTAGAAAAATAAGCCCACCATAACCCCAGATTTCTAAGGTGGCAACACGCTTAGTTTTCTCATCAATCACTTTTATCTTCTCTACAATCTTTGTGGGAACCGCTTCTCCTTTTTTTACCGGCTGGTCAAAGACTCCAATCCCTCCCATCCGTTCAAAGATTACCTGTCGGAGTTTTGTCTCCATCCGGTAACCCGGGGGAATAACGAATTCTTTTTCCTTCTCTTCACTCAATTTCAGCACAAACTTATTCTCCTTCGCTAAAACATCCATCCAGATATCCTCATAACGGGTTAAGGCATATTCCTGACCGTAGCGCAAAAAATTTATTACCCGATTTAAGCAATCCTCAAATCTTCTTCCCCGGATAAAGCCACTGAAATTGGCAAGGTAGAGGATAACCATAATGGACATTATGGCAATCACTAAGAATAATTCTATAATTGTAAAACCCTTTTTCCAGGACATAGTCTATAGCCAGGAATATTCCCACCAGGAAACAATCTCCACCGTGGGTTTATTCTCCTGGTCTTTTCCCCTCTTCAATACCGCTACCGCCACATGTCTTGCTCCACGCTTTGTCTCGGAAATTATTCTTATGCGGAAATAGGAAGAATTCACCTTTATCCTTCCTTTACCCGCAATCTCTCTGATATTTCGGGTAATAAAGTTATACAATGGTTCCGCCGGTTTTAAACAACCCGCTTGAACTAAACCATAGATGATTACTTCCGGATTGGCACTGGGAAAGACATTTCCATAAATCCGATACCAGATAATTCTGATCACGGTATCCCTTTGTAAACCAATAGCCATAAGGACCTCCGGAAGAGCGGTATTGATGTTGTTTTTCCCATCTCCATAGACAGTATAACCTCCTCCCCGCGGATTGGGTAAAGGAGGCTCATAGGGAGGACCCTGAGGAGGCTCATCGGGTGGCCCGGGAGAAATAGGAATTGGTTTGGGCAGAGGCTCACCCGGAACCCAGGGAGGAGGAATAAAATGCGAACCGCCGTGGGCAAAGGCTAAATCTTCCCAGAAATTAAAAGCAAACCTTTGGGGAATTTTATCCTCAAAAAGAAAACTGGTTTCAAAGAGGTCTTCTCCACCCCGCATCATTCCCAATTCAAAGATATTGCGTAATAAAGCATCGCGAGATTCGTAGTCACCTTCTTTCTTTATATAATAATCATCCTCCGCTCCCAAGGGACGAGGTGTAGCATCAGCATCTTTCCAGTCACGCAGGGAATCCAATAAAAGTGGCATTGTGCCAAAGATTCTTTCCAGAACATCGTCCTCCGCCTTGTTTAAATCCACCCGGCGCTCTTCATCATAAAAAATATCCACTTTCCATCTTCCTTTTTCGGTCTCCCCCTTTATTTCTCCCTTTGCCCATTCATCGTTAAGCGAATCTACTTTCTGGCCATCTTTCTTAAGTATCTCTACAATATTCTCTAAGGCGGTCCAGGTAAGAAAATACGCCTGGGCACGGTCCTGAGTGAGAGAAACCATCTTAAATTCTCTTAAAGCACGATAACTCAAACCTACCGCAATAATTCCTAAGGTAAGAATTGCCCAGAGAAGAAAAAGAAGCACTACTCCCTTAGAACTTTTTGTAGATGGGTAAATAGACTGTTCTCTGTAAGACATCCCCCTTCTCCGGCTTAAAGGTAATTATAATTTTTTCCGGAAGGCTCTCCGGCCTTCGGGGTGTAGGATATTCTATCTCCAGTTCAAAATCTCCATAAATAACCGGCCCTTCCATCACATTAAAATTCCCCGGATAGACAGGCTGGGTTTTCTTATAAATGATTTTTCTTCCTTCCTCTTCCCTTACAGCATAAACTACCCGATAAACTGGAGCCGGCCGGGGATAAAAATATTTTGTCTCATCGGAAGCCACTAACCAGAACTCTAATCTCTTTTCCTTCTGGTCCCAGATAAAATTATCATAACCCGGGAAACGGAAATCAAAAGCCGAGCGCAGTTCCATAGCCAGAGAATCCAAGACTACCCGCGCTCCGAGATACTTCTGGGCGATTTCCCGGCTCCGGGAAGCAATGCGCATCCCCATCCAGATGGTAGAAATAATCGCCACCAGAATAATAGAAAAAATGGCTAAAGAGACAAGGGTTTCTAAGAGGGTAAAACCAGATTTATTCAAACTGGCTCTCCGAGACAATATCATCATCGGTTCCCTCCTGTCCATCCGGACCTACCGAAAGTAAAATATAACTCTTCCCCTCATCCACTGCCTCATAGACATAAGGTCTACTCCAGGGGTCAAGAATTTCCCCTCCGCGAATATTTGCCCTTTTTATATACGGACCGTTCCAGCGTGCCTCATAATCTTCAGGAGCCATATCCGTCAAAGGGATAGACTTATCCCAGAGCTGTGCCATCTCCTCCGGATATCTGCCAAAGTCCATTTCAAACATTCCTAAAGCGGTGTCTAAGGTGCCAAAGATTTCTGACTTTGCTCTCTGAATTCTTGCCTGCTGAGTCTTGCCGGCTAACTGGGGCATAATCGTGGCTACTAAGATGCCGATAATAATTACCACAATTAACAATTCAATCAAAGTAAATCCCTTTCTTGGCATACTCACCTCCTATTTTATAATTAAATTTAACTGAAAGATGGGAAGAAGCATACCGATAACAATAAAGCCAATCATTATTCCCACGATGAGAATCAAAATTGGCTCAAGAAGGTCGGTAAGAATCTTTA
>JAMWCG010000048.1:3787-7238 GCA_023818555.1 Candidatus Omnitrophota bacterium | reverse complement strand
GAGGGTGGTAATAACTGTGCCCAGAAAATGAATATTGAAAAAAATTGTTTTACTCATTGTAGTATCATAGTCAAACCAGAAAAGAGGAAGAGAGTTAAAAAATTCAAAGAGATAACAGATGGCCACTATAAGGGTAGAATAAAGAGCCAATTGCCAAAAAAAGGAATTTCTTTTTAAAAGGACGAGGAGATTAGCAAAACAGGCAAGATAGATTAAGATAGTGAAAAGAGAACTAATCAGACTTAAAATATACCCATAGGAAAGTTTCTTTTGATACTCTCGCTGAAATTTTTCCGGAACTTTAAAATAACGCCAATATCCACCCACCTGCTCACCCAGAACATTTACATACGCCCTTAAAGGAGCTTCTCCGATCTGAAAATCCTTTTTCTCCCATTCAAAAGAATGGTCAGTCCGATTTTTTTGTTTTTCCTGGGAAGCATCAGCAAGATTCCATTCCGTTAAATTAAATCCCATCTTTTTCAAAAACTCCTCAGCAATAATACGGGCTTCTTCAGAATTAAGATTAGCCCCTTCAACTTCATCCAATATCTTATGCTGGTAGTGAGCAATATTTCCGTTTCCCGGATCTATGCCTACAGAAAATTCCTCCTTCTCCAGTTCCCGAAACCAACGCACCGACCAGCACCAGATGAAGTTATCTCTCTTGATGACTTCGTTTGTCTCCTTTAATCCCAGGACACTCTGGAGATAAAGTGCCTGCTTATCTGCTCTATAGAAGATCGCTGTAGGAGTATAATTTTTCAGGTCATAACCTAAATTTTGCAGATAATTACGGGAAAGAGAAATTGCCTTATCACGCGAAATTCTTAAATCTACAGCAGCAATGGGGTAGGTGTGTTGGTAGAGAAAGACAAAAATGATTAAACCCAAAATACCCAAAAAAACAAAAAACCATAGCTTCTTCATTCTTTTGCCCTAAAGACCCTCCAGAAACAAAAAATTACCAATCCCGAAATAATCACCCACGAGAGAGAGAAAAAAACCAGCCCCCCACATTCATTTTAAACCCTTCCTCTTTCTCCAGGCAAGTTTTACCAAGAGACCTAAGGTAAGCAAAATTAAAATCAAAAGTAAACGCATTCCCAAAATATAAATTCTGTTTTCTTCAGAAACATTGCGGAGAAAGATTGTATCTCTACCATCTTTACCAAACACCCAGGAGATAAGGATGATAATTAAAATTAAAGGAGTAATGTATTTGATAATGAATTTATAAATTCTGGGAATATTAATATCCGCTCCATGATGGAGTTCTGTCCAGGCACGCTCCATGCCAAAGACCCAGGCAAAAAGAATAGTCTCTACAGTTCCAAATAAAACTAAACAGAAAGTTCCTCCCCAGAAATCAAGGTCATTTACCACTCCCCGGGAAAGTAAAAATATCGTTGGCTGAGAGAGAATAAAAGTAACTATGGAAATAATTTTTACCGCCTTTTTTCGTTCAAGATTAAATTCATCCTCCATAAAGGCAATCGCCGGTTGAAGTAAAGAGACAGAAGAAGTAAGCCCGGCTAAAAAGAGAAGAAAAAACCAGAGAAAACTGAAAAATCTTGAGAAAGCAATCTTTTGTAAAACCAAAGGCATAGTTACAAAACCTAAGTCAAAAGCACCTGAACGGGCAATATTTTTAATCTCTACAGGACCAAAGAAAACAAAGGCTGCCGGAATAACAATACTTGCTCCTAAGACCACCTCTGCAAATTCATTGGTCACTGCTGAGGTGAGCCCGGAAAGAGCCACATCTTCACTCTTGGACAGATAACTGGCATAGGTAAGAATTACACCTATCCCTACGCTTAAGGTAAAGAAAATCTGTCCTGCCGCAGCCAACCAGACACGAGGAGAGCGCAGAGCGGAAAAATCAGGATTCCATAAGAAACCTAAGCCATTTAAAATATTCCAATCCGGATGTGAGAGGTCAGGAGTACCTAAGGAAAGAACGCGTATAACCAATAAAATTGCAGAGAGAAAAAGCGTAGGCATGGCAATTTTGGAAAGCCTCTCTATTCCTCCAGAAACCCCATAGTAGACCACCAAGATATTCAGCAAAAAGGTTATGGCAAAAAATAGATAAGCCCAACCTAAATTAGAAAAGAATTGATTTTTTGCCAAACCCTGGTATCCAGAAAGGAAATCACGCATTTGCTGAGGAGAGTTTATTTGACTATATTTGCCTACTAAAGCAAAGAAACTATAACCCAGTGTCCAGGATTCAATATAGGTATAATAAATAAAAATAATTAAGGGCCCGAAAATCCCAATTATCCCAAAATATTTAATGAAACGATTCTTCTCCCATAAACTATGAAATATTCCCGGAGCAGTCCCATGCCCAAAACCTCCTCCGTAACGGCCAATTGTCCATTCAATCCACATTAACGGAATACCAAAAAGAAAAAGCGATATAAAATAGGGAATCATAAATGCTCCCCCGCCATTGGCGGAGGCTTGAACTGGAAAGCGCAAAAAGTTTCCTAACCCTACGGCACTTCCCGCTACGGCTAAGATTACTCCCCAACGTGTCTTCCAGGTATCTCGTTTCTTCATCTTATTAGAAGTTCGGCAATTTGCACCGCATTTAAAGCTGCTCCTTTGCGTAGATTGTCTGCCACCACCCATAACCAGAGGCCGTTTTTCACAAAAGGGTCCCTGCGGATACGCCCGACAAAAACCTCATCTTTACCCTCCGCATCCTTAGGTAAAGGATAGAGATTATTAGCGGGGTCATCTATCACCTTTATCCCCGGGGCATTTTCTAAGATTTTACGCACCAGGGGTGGCTCAATAGGCTTTTTAGTCTCAATATAAATTGCTTCCGAATGCCCTGTGCGCACGGGAACACGCACTGTGGTAGCAGAAATTTTGATTTTATCATCGTGCATAATTTTATGCGTCTCTTTAACCAACTTCCACTCCTCGGTAGTATAGTCGCATTCGCCAAAAGAGCCAATATGGGGAAAGACATTGAAGGCTAATTGTTGGGGTAAAACTCTTTGTTGATAAGTTGATAAGTTGACAACTTGATAAGTTGATTTACTCAATTCTATCAGTTCTGCCTTCAACTGTTCAACCGCTCCTTTGCCAGCACCGGAGGCGGCTTGAAAAGTAGTAACAATTATTCTTTTAATCCCTACTTTCTGATAAATTGGCCATAAGGCCACCACCATCTGTATTGTAGAACAGTTGGGATTGGCAATTATTCCTTTATGCCATTTTATGTCCTGGGGGTTAACTTCGGGGACCACTAAAGGAACATCGGCTCTCATCCTAAAATCTGCCCCATTATCAATAACGATTGCTCCTTTCTTTACTGCCTCAGGTGCATAGGTAACTGCCGCACCTTTTTCTCCCTCGGTTCCCGCAAAGAGGGCAATTTCACAATTTTCAAACTCCTCCGGTTTTATCTCTTTAACTGTGTATTTTTCAC
>JAMWCG010000048.1:0-3777 GCA_023818555.1 Candidatus Omnitrophota bacterium | reverse complement strand
TTATATCACGAGAACTGCGCGCTAAAATTTTTAACTCCTTTATGGGAAAATTACGCTGGCGTAAAATTCTAAGCATCTCCACTCCCACTGCTCCTACACCCACTACTACAACATTGTATTTTTTCATAAAATTATCCTCCTCAATTTAAAATTCTCTCCTTTTTGGAAAGAAATCATACCATAAAAAGAGAAAAAGGTGAAGGAAAAACAAAGATTTAAGGTGAGAAATTTATTCTCGCAGATGGAAATTTGAAATTAAAGACTCTCTCTATTATTTCCCACTCGCCACTTAAATATTTAAATAATTCACCACCAAATCCCCCACTTCGGAGGTAGTATAACCCATTTTACCGGCAGCCAGACTCTTCAATTTCTTAGAAGTAACCTCAATTACTGCCTTTTCAATCATCCTACTCGCTTTCTCTTCGCCAATATGTTCAAGAAGCATTCCCAAAGCACAGATCGCCGCTAAGGGATTGATCACATTTTTTCCTGCATATTTGGGAGCAGAACCTCCAATGGGCTCAAACATGGAAATTCCTTGAGGATTAATATTTCCTCCCGCAGCGATTCCCAATCCTCCCTGAATGATTGCTCCTAAATCGGTAATTATATCCCCAAACATATTATCGGTAACAATCACATCAAAGGTTTCGGGATTTTTCACCATCCACATACAGGTAGCATCTACATGGGCGTAATCGGTAACGACATCCGGATATTCTTTAGCCACATCCTGAAAGACTCGCCACCATAAATCCGAGGCATAATTTAAGACATTAGTCTTAGCACAAAGAGTGAGTTTTTTCTCTTTATTTCTTTTTCTGGTATATTCAAAAGCATATCTAATACAACGCTCCACTCCTTTATAAGTATTTCTGCTTATCTGAATGGCAACCTCGTCTTTTGTCCCTTTATTAATAAATTCTCCTTCACCCACATATAAACCTTCGGTATTTTCTCGAATCACTACAAAATCAATGTCCTGGGGACCTTTATTTTTAAGAGGTGTCTCTACCCCCGGATAGAGCTTTACGGGACGCAGATTAATATATTTGTCCAATTCAAATCTCAATTTCAAAAGTATTCCCCTCTCCAATATCCCGGGCTTTACCTGGGGATGACCAATTGCTCCCAAATAAATGACCTCAAATTTTTTAATCTCTTCAAAAATCTCAGCAGGAAAAACTTCACCTGTTTTTAAGAATCTTCCTCCCCCTAAATCAAAAATCTTGGTCTGGTATTGAAAACCAACTGTCTTAGAAACTGCTTCCAATACTTTAAGTCCTTCCCGAACGACTTCTGGACCTGTTCCATCCCCAGGAATTACTGCAATTTTATGCATCTCCCTCAACTCCTCAGCAAAAGATTTTTAATCCAATTCATCAGCCCACCCTGATTGATCAATTCCTCTAAAAATTCAGGGAAAGGTTGTATGGTATAAATTTTATTTTGGGTCAAATTTTTAACCTTCCCTTCTTGCAAATCTATTTCCAAATCATCTCCTTCTTTAATTTCTTTTGCATCTTTAGATTCTATTATTGGCAATCCTATATTTATAGCATTACGAAAGAATATTCTTGCAAAACTTAAGGCAACTACGCAAGAAATTCCTGCTCCTTTGATAGCCAAGGGTGCGTGTTCCCTTGACGACCCACAGCCAAAATTCTTTCCCGCCACAATAATATCACCTTTCTCAATCTTTTGCGAAAAATTGATTACTGAATCTGCGAAAAGATTTTTCCCCAATTCCTCTGGAGAAGTGGTAGTTAAAAATCTTGCCGGAATAATCAAATCAGTATTGATGTCATCCCCAAGAATCAAAGCCTTACCTTTAATTACCATTTTAGAAAACTTCCTCCGGATGGGCAATCCTTCCTTTTATTGCAGAAGCAGTGGCTACCAAGGGACTGGCTAAATATACTTCTGATTCAGGATGTCCCATCCTCCCCTTAAAATTGCGATTGGTAGTAGAAATACATCTCTCTCCTTTATCCAAGATTCCCAAATGTCCTCCTAAACAGGGACCACAGGAAGGAGTAGAAAAGACCGCTCCTGCTTTAACAAAAATCTCTACTAACCCTTCTTTCACAGCCTGTAAATAAATATTCTGAGTAGCGGGAATAACAATCATCCGTACTTCGGGGTGGACTTTTTTACCTTTAAGAATTTTTGCTGAAATTCTTAAATCAGAAATCCGTCCATTAGTGCAAGAACCCACTACTACCTGGTGAATCTTTATATTCTTCAATTCAGAAACTGGCTTTATATTTGAAGGTAAATCCGGACAAGCAACCGCGGGTTCCTTCCAATTTTTAACATCGTATTCTCTAATCTCCGTGTATTTAGCATCTTTGTCACTCTTCAAGTCTCTCTGGTGCACTGATACTTTGGTGCTCTGGTGCTCCCTTATATATTCTAAGGTAAAACTGTCCGGTTCAATTATCCCCGATTTTCCTCCAGCCTCTATTGCCATGTTACATATAGTAAACCTTCCATCCATATCAAGATTTCTTATCACTTCCCCGGTAAACTCCATGGCTTTATATAAAGCACCGTCTACCCCTATATCCCCAATGGTATAAAGAATAATATCTTTCCCTGTCAGCCATTTATTTAACTTTCCATAATAAATAAATTTTATTGATTCGGGAACTCTGAGCCAGACCTTCCCTATAGCCATTACTCCTGCCAAATCGGTTGAACCCACCCCAGTAGCAAAGGCACCCAATGCACCATAAGTACAGGTATGAGAGTCTGCTCCAATAATTAAATCCCCTGGTTTTATCAAACCCAATTCCGGAAGCAAAGCATGCTCTATACCCATTCTCCCCACTTCGTAATAGTGTATAATCCTATACTTTTTAGCAAAATTAGCCAAAATTTTTGCCTGTCTTGCAGAGGCAAGGTCTTTTGCCGGAGTAAAGTGGTCAGGGATTAAGGCAATTTTATTGCGATTAAATACCTTATTTATCCCTATTTTCTCAAACTCTTTAATTGCCAGAGGAGCAGTAATATCATTACCCAGGGCAAGGTCAACATCTGCAAGAATAAACTTTCCGGCATAAATTTCTTTATCTCTTGTATGAGAAAGTAAGACCTTTTCAGTTATGGTCAATCCCATTTTATTAAATTTCTTTAATCAAAGCTACTTCCTTACAATCAGGAAATTTTACGCACTTTACACATTCTCCCCAGATTTTCTGAGGAAGTTTAGATTTATCAATCTCTACAAAAGCAAATCTCTGAAAAAAGGCTGGTTCATAGGTGAGCACAAAAACCCGCTTAATCCCTAATGTTTTTGCTTCCTTGAGCGCTTCCTTAACTAATTTTGTAGCTATCCCCTTTCCTTGAGCTAATTTCTCGACCGCTAAAGATTTTATCTCGGCTAAATCCTCCCAACATATATGTAAGGCGCAGGTTCCTAAAATCTCTCCTTTCTCTTCATAAACAAAATAATCGTGTAGATTGTCGTATAAATCGTTGAGTGAACGCGGAAGCATTAAACCCTGCTCCGCATAAAAGTTAATCAATTTCTGAATTTCTTTAACCTCATTTAATTTTGCTTTACGAACCATAGGGATTAAAATATAGCATATTCTTTTCTTCTTTACAAGAATTTTATTATAGATTGTTGTTGCAAAATAAAAAGGTCCTATTTTTGCTCAGAAAACTCCATTAGAAAGGCAGTCCTAAGGTAAGTGTAAGTGCACCGTTTTCTCTCCTTGTATCCGGGTCTAAGCCGAAGCCATAATCTAAGCGGGCTACACCGATGGT
>JAMWCG010000047.1 GCA_023818555.1 Candidatus Omnitrophota bacterium | reverse complement strand
TTTTTAAATTAACATTTTTTTCTTTCAACAGGTTAATCAAATCTAAGGACTTATATATGGCAATACTCCCTGTAACTCCTAAAACAATTTCATTTTTCATTTTTCTTCTTTCTTAACTTTTTTGTATTTAATCTTCCCTTGCATAATTTCTTCCAAAGCAATCGTAGAAAGTTTAGCGGAGTTCACATTTACCAGTTTTGGGGCACCTTCATTCAACTCTATTGCCCGCTTACTCGCTAAGTTAACTGCCTTATATATACTTCCTACATTTTTAAGCACTTTCTCCAATGGGATATAAGCCATAAATCTCCTCCTCTAAACTTATTTTTGCTTAATTCTTTCTAAACTAATAATAGCTTTAAGTAATTCTGTGGCACGGTCTAAATCTTCATTCACCACAATATAATCATATTCTCTCTCATAGCGCATCTCTCTCTCTGCCTGTCGGAGACGTTTTTCTATTTCCCGGCCAGCATCTAATTTCCTTTTTTTCAGTCGCTCGCTTAATACCTTCAAGGAAGGTGGCCGAAGAAAGATAAAAACTGCTTGAGGGAAAATTTTTCTCACCTGCCTTGCCCCCTGGACATCAATGATTAAAACCACATCCTTACCCTGATTTATTTTTTCAAAAACAAAATCCCGGGGTGTGCCATAGAAATAACCAAAAATTTCTGCCCATTCTAAGAATTTATTTCCTTCCCTTAAACTCGCAAATTTCTCCTTGGAAACAAAGAAGTATTCCCTTCCTTCCCTTTCTCCTTTCCGTGCTGGCCGGGTAGTTACCGAAACCGAACGGACTAAATCTCTATCTCCCGAGAGAATTCTTTCTCCCAAAGTAGTTTTACCACAACCCGAGGGCCCGGAAATCACAAAGACTAAACCCCTTCTTTCCCCCATCTACCCCCTTTCCATTTTAATCCTCTCCGCTAGCGTCGCCGGATTGATTCCAGAAAGAATTATGTGGTTAGAAGTGGTTACCACTATTGCACGGGTTTTTCTCCCCTGCGTAGCATCGATTAGCCTGCCTTGACGCTTTGCCTCTTCCCGCAATCTCTTCAGGGGAGCAGCTTCTGCAGAAACCACCGCTACCACTTTATCTAAAACGACGGTATTGTTAAAGCCAAGGTCTAAGATTTTCATTCCAGGTTCTGGACCTGTTCACGAATTTTTTCCAAGAAGGATTTAATTAATACTACTTCTCGGGAAGTGAAATAATCATTTGCTTTTGCCCCCATGGTGTTTACCTCCCGGAAAATCTCTTGGGCAATAAAATCCAATTTTCTTCCCACCTCTTCCTCTTTTCTCAAGAGGGTATTTATATCTTTAAGGTGACTGCGTACCCGCACTGTTTCTTCTGAGATATCCGTATTCCGTAGAAAAAGACTGGTCTCTTCCAACAATTTTTCCTGAGCAATTTTTTCCTGAGTTAAATCTTTGAACTTTTTCTGAAACCTTTTCTGAAATTCTTTTGCGCGTTGCTTACTGCGCTGTTCAATCTTCTTTAAAGAAACTTCAATAAAGCGAAGATTATGAAAAATGTCATTAAGTAAAGTCCTCCCTTCCCTTTCTTTTACCTTAATTAACTTTTCTATGGCCCTCTCTAAGATTTTCTTACATTTCTTCCATTCCCCACTAAGGTCTATATTCTTTTCTTCATAAACCAGAACCCCGGGAAGACTAAAGAGCTGATTTACCGTTAAACCATTTTTTAAACCAAATTTTTGGCTTAAGATTTTGACCATCTGAAAATAGCGCTTCACCAGTCTTTCATCCCAGTGCACTCTTTTCAGACTGCTGGCTCGGGGAGAATAAAGAAAAAGGACATTGAGGGAACCACGGCGGATCTTTTCCCTCAGCAAGCGCTTTATCTCTTCTTCATAGGTTAAAAACTCAGGGGGAAGACGGGTGACTACTTCCAAGAAACGATGGTTAAAAGATTTTATCTCAATCTGCAAAATCCCGCCCTTTATCCTTCCCTCCGCTTTAGCAAACCCGGTCATTCCTTTTAGCATAGAAAATCTCCATCTTTTAAAAACGCTACGCCCAGACCTTCTTCTTTACCTTCTCCTCCACAAGCTTGGTGGGATAAACTTCTACAATCAACTCCTCAGGAGAAAACCAGAGTTTTATCTCCCGCTCTGCTTCCTGATTATCCCGTGAAGCATGAATCACATTCTCATAAACTCCTTTGGTAGTGATTCTTCCATAAGCCCCCCGGATGGTAGTGGGGTCCGCTTCTTCAGGATTGGTCGCCCCGCAGATTTCTCTTACTTTTCTAATCGCATCTTCTCCCCAGTAAACTAAAGCCATAACCTTCCGCCTCCCGTGAAATTCTCCCTGGATATATTTAATTAAGTCTTCAAAAAAGGGCTTATCCTTGAGATGCGCATAGTGCTTCTCTGCCAGTTCCCGAGAAACACGCAGAATTTTTGCGCCAATAATCTCCAGCTTAGTTTCTGAAAGCCGGGTAAGGATATTTCCGGTAAGCGATTTCTTTAAACCATCGGGTTTAATAATCACTAAGGTCTGTTCTACCATCGCCTATTTTGCTTTCTCCAAAAGATGCACCAATCTTTCCAAGTCAGGAAGTGAATAATATTCCATTTCAATCTTACCGCGCTCCCGGCGATGCATAATCCGCACTTTTGTGCCAAAGATATGCTGCAATTCTTCTTCCCAGACCTGCACCTGGGGATCGCGTTTTGAGAAATCCGGAGATTTTTTTCGCTTTTTGCCCTTCAATTTTCTGGCTCTGTTTTCCGCTTCCCGGACCGAAAGCCCTTGTTCAACAATAAGTTGCGCAAATCTTATCTGTGCCTGGATATCATCCAGAGAGAGGATTGCCCGGGCATGTCCTTCACTCAACTCTCCTTGGGCAATTTTCTCCTGGATTTCCGCGGGGAGACGGAGAATGCGTAAAGTATTGATAATGGAAATCACTTCTTTTCCCACGCGCCGGGCTACTTCTTCCTGACTTAAGCCAAATTCCTCAATTAATCTTTTATAGGCTTGGGCCTTCTCTATGGGATTGAGATCCTCGCGCTGGAGATTCTCAATCAGGGCTAATTCCAACAAATCGCGTTCTTCTTTCACATCTTTAATAATTACAGGCACTTGTGCCAGTCCGAGTTCTTTAGCTGCCCTTAAGCGTCGCTCTCCGGCAATTAGTTCATATCCCGAGGGGATACGGCGCACAATTAAGGGTTGAATAAATCCTTTCTCCCGAATAGAAGTAATTAACTCCTGCATCCCCGGAGAAGAAAAATTTTGCCGGGGCTGATATTTGTTAGAAATTATATCTGTAACATTAATATTTACAATAGATTGCAAATTTTTAGGCTCGGAACTTACGGGAATCAAAGCCTCTAAGCCTCTTCCCAAGGCTTTTCTCTTTTCCATGGCTCACCTCATTTAACCTGATGAAATATTAGCATTTACATTAATCTCTGTGTTATGGAGGAGAAATTCCTGCGCAAGTTCTCTATACTTTATTGCTCCTTGACTTTCCGGAGCATAGAGAAAAATAGGTTTTCCAAACCCTGGAGCCTCACTTAAACGAATACTGCGCGGAATCACTGTTTGATAAACCTCATTACCAAAATGACGTCTTGCCTCCGCGATTACTTCTTGAGAAAGATTGGTGCGAAAATCCGCCATGGTCAGGAGGATCCCTTCCCTTAATAAACCAGGATTGAATGCCTGTTTTACTTTCTCTAAGGTAAACAATAACTGACTTAAACCCTCTAAGGCATAATATTCACATTGAATAGGAATAAGCACCGAATGAGCCGCGGTTAAGGCATTTACAGTGAGCATCCCTAAGGAAGGAGGAAGGTCAATAAAAAGGAAATCAAAATTTTCTTCAATCCCGCTTAGAATCTTCTTTAAAACAAACTGCCCTCCCTCTATTCTATTCAATTCTACCTCTGCCCCAATTAATTCTATCTGCGCAGGGATTAATTTAAGCAGGTCCAGGGAAGTAGGTAAGATGATCTCGCTTAAAACTACTTCTTTTAAAAGAGCCTGATAAATTGAATGGGTTAATTTATGTTTATCTATCCCCAACCCACTGGTAGCATTCCCTTGAGGGTCTAAGTCTATAATTAATACTTTTTTCCCTAAGTAAGTAAGGGCCGCAGAAAGGTTGATGCAGGTAGTAGTCTTCCCTACCCCTCCTTTTTGATTACAAATGGCGATAATTTTGCCCATAAATTTTCACGTGAAAATCTCTAATCTTTTAACCCTGCAATCTCCAGGAAAAGCATAAATTCAACCCTGTGCTGATTAACCAATAAAGGACTACCCCCGCAGGAAAATTATAAAAAATAAACCCTAAAAATAAAGGCATAAACCAAGCAGTTTGTCTCTGGGAAGAGGAATAAACCTGGGTCTTCTTCTGCTGCAGAAAAACCATCCCTGCCATGATTAAAGGAAGTAAATTTAAAGAATTTATAAAGAAAAAATTGCGGGGAAAAGTAATGAGTGCATCCGGGAGAGCAAGGTCTTTTATCCAGAGGAATTTTGCTCCCTTTAATTCAATTGCCCGCACCAGCACTTGATAAAGAGAGATAAAAATCGGCATCTGCAAAAAGAGGGGAAGACAACCTCCCAAGGGATTGACTTTATGCTTACGGTAAAGTTCTAAGATTTCCCGGTTTAATCTCTGCACATCCTGGCCATAAGTTTTGCGCAATTGTTCTATTTGGGGTTGGATATTCTGTAAAGCGCGCATTGCCTTCGTACTCTTCCAGGTAAAAGGAAAAAGAAAGAGATTTACTAAAAAAGAAAGAAAGATAATCGCTAATCCATAATTCTTAAAAAAGGCAAATCCAAGTTTGAGCAGTTTAAGGATAAATTTGGCTATCCCATCAAACATCCCATAATAGACCACCTCAGCCCAGGTTTTATTATACCTCTTGAGCACCTCACTGTCAAGGGGACCAAAATAGATTAAGAAATTTTCTTCCCGGCTGCCTTCAGGAGGGAGAATGGTTACGGGAAACTGGGAGATAATTCTTAGAGAGCGAGGTGCTCCGCGCTGGAGAGCAAAGGAAACATTTTCTGCAGAAGGGACCAAGATTTGCACAAAATATTTGTTTTTAAGCGCAAACCAGGGTAAGGGAGCAAGATAAATCTGGGAATGCCGGATTTGACGAAAGAATTCATGTCTTATTTTCTCTGCTTGAGGATAAACGATTTCCCAATAGCGCTCCTCCCAGGGCTCTTGAGGTAAAAAATTTTCTCCTGCCAAAAGACTCAGATTAACGGGTAAGGGTTGGGGACTAAGATTTTTTATCCGGAGTGTAAAACTTAATAAATAGGAATCCTCCTGCAAAGCAAAAATTTTTTCCAAGGCAAATTCCCCGGGTAAACTTAAATGGTATTCTATTCTCTTTTCCTGCTCAGTATAGGTATAGTGTGCCTTATTAAGGTCATAATTGAGGAGAGGTTCACTGAAAAAGAAGATATTTTTATCATAATTATCTGAATTATAAAGAGTTGCATTGAACCGTATCAACCGTATCAAATTAATCCCTCCTCCTTGGTTGGAGGTTTTTATTTCCAATAAATTATTTCGGATAACCGTATCATGAACTGTATCATAATTTTTAAGTTCTTTAATTTCAATATATTGAGACGAAGGGGTCTCTGTGGGGGTGAATTCGCGCATCTTGGTAATTTTTTTCTGCTGGGGAGGAGAAAAGAGGCTAAGATAATAAGGATAAAGCAAGAGGAGCAAAAGGATGAGTAAGAACCCCAGAAAGCTCTTTTTCTCCATAAAGACTCTCCTTATTTTACCGGGTCATATCCTCCCGGATGAAAAGGATGACAGCGCAAAATCCGGCTTATTCCCCTACCTATCCCTTTCCAGATTCCCTTTTTCTTTATCGCTTCTTGCATGTACTCAGAACAACTGGGAAAGAAACGACAACTTTGGGGAAAGAGTCCCGCAAAGAAATCTTTATAAACCTCTAACCCCAGGAGGAGTAAATTTTTCAACATCTTTTAAACCGTCAACCGTCTTCTTCCTTTTTTTCTTCTTCTCTTTAACACTTCTCTTCCCCAGCGGTTAGCCATCCGCTTTCGGAATCCATGTTTTCTTTTTCTCTTCAAGAGAGTAATTGGACGCAGTTTTTTTTTCATTTTGCTCCTTTTTCAAACAAAAATAGCGTCATATATTTTAAACAAAATTTTTCCCAAGTCAAGTAAATAAGCTTAACCTCCTGTGTATAAAATGTGGATAACTATTTTGTGTTGACAAATCTTTTTTTATATTTTATAATAATTCCACGCATCCATGGAAGAAAAAAATAAAAACGCGTTGTGGTCAGTTCTGCTTTCGGTTATAGAGAAAAAAATCCATCCCCGGAGCTACGAAACTTGGTTTTCTATACTGCAACCTCTGGGCTGGGATGACACTACTTTAATCGTGGGAACTCCTGACCAATTTTTTAGTGAATGGCTTAAAGAACGCTACGGAAAAGTATTTAAGGAAGCACTACAAGAGATTGGTCAGGGAGACATCAAAATAGATTTTGTTTCCCGCCGGGATATAGACAATTCACCAGGGTTTTCTTCTCTTCAGAATAAAAGGGAAGAGGGAAAATTGAGATTAAATCCGCTTTATACTTTTGAGAATTTTGTGGTAGGGGCAAGTAATCGTTTTGCCCATGCGGCCTGTTTGGCAGTGGCAGAATCTCCTTCCCGAGCCTATAATCCTTTATTTATCTATGGAGGAGTGGGGCTGGGGAAGACTCATCTCCTTCAGGCAATCGCTCACTATATTTATCATAAAAATCCGCAAACCCATATGGTCTATATCTCCAGCGAAGATTTTACCAATCAATTAATCAGTGCCATTCAGAATCGCACCACGCAAAAATTTAGAGAACGCTATCGCAATATTGATATCCTGCTTATTGACGATATCTATTTCATTGCCGGAAAGGAAAGTACCCAGGAAGAATTTTTCCATACTTTCAATACTCTTTACGATGCTCATAAACAGATTGTGCTTTCCAGTGACCGTTCTCCCAAAGACATTCAAGGTTTAGAAGAACGCTTAGTCTCGCGTTTTGGTTGGGGGTTAGTTACAGATATTCAGCCTCCTGACTTTGAAACCCGGAGCGCTATTTTACGCAAGAAAGCGGAGTTGGCAAATATTGAGGTTCCCCAAGAAGTAATTCTTTTTATCTCCGAAAAGATTAAAAATAATATTCGGGAATTAGAAGGAGCTTTGGTAAGG
>JAMWCG010000046.1:5394-7416 GCA_023818555.1 Candidatus Omnitrophota bacterium | reverse complement strand
AACAGAATACCATTTTTTGTCTTAGGCGGGGGGAGCAAAGTTCTTTTTTGCGATGAGTTGTTTAGAGGGATTGTTATCCATATTAATAATCCTTTCTTTAAAAAGATAGAATTATGCGAAGAATTTATAAAAGTTGACTGCGGGTTAACTATAGGAGAATTCCTCAATTGGACGGTAAGGAATTCCTTGGGAGGTTGGGAATTTTTAGCAGGAATTCCGGGGACATTAGGAGGAGCGGTATATCTAAATGCGGGAGTAAGGGATTATTTTGGAAAAGGTGGCTATATTCAGATTGGTGATTTTGTAGAAGAAGTTAGGGCAATGGACTGTTTAGGTAATTTTCTTAGATTAAAAAAAGAGGATTTGTGTTTTGCTTACCGGAAGAGTAATCTTTCAGATTTGATTGTTTTAGAAGTTGTCTTAAGAAAAGGAGAAAAGAGAAGTGTTCAAGAGATTAGGGGGAAAATGACTGAATTTTTAAATTATCGCAAGCAGACACAGGAATTGAGATTCCCCAGTGCGGGTTGTGTCTTTAAAAATCCTCCCTTCCAGAAGAGTAGCGGAGAGCTTATTGAACATTCAGGGCTAAAAGGAAAACGCATAGGGAATATAGCGATTTCTCAGAAACATGCCAACTTTTTCATCAATTTAGGAGAAGGGACTGCCAAGGATTTTCTTTCACTTATGGAGTATGTCCAGAGGAAGGTTAAATTTGACCATGGGATCTGGCTTGAGCCGGAGATAAAAATAATAAATGATTCATTTTGGTCAAATGGAATGCCAGTTCTGGAAAAATTTTAGGATAGGGATTTTCATGGGAGGACCGTCTGCTGAACATGAGATTTCTTTGAAATCAGGAGAAGCGGTTTATACTGCCTTGAAAGAATTGGGGTTAGATGTGGTTCCGGTAATTTTGCCTAAAGATTTTGATATCTCCGCCGATAATTTAGAATGCTTATTTAAAGAATTATTGCAAGAATCAGGTATAGATTTAGTCTTTAATGCTCTGCATGGGAATTTTGGGGAAGACGGAAAGTTACAGAAAATTTTGGAGAAATTAAAAGTTCCTTACACAGGCTCAAACAGTAGGGCGAGTTATTTAGGAATGAATAAAGTGGCTTCGCGGAAAATCTTCCAGGAAGCAGGCATTTTTATTCCTAAGTACAAGGTTTTAGATAAATCAAACTTTTCTCAGATTGACTTTACTTTTCCTTGTGTAGTAAAACCTGCCAGTGGTGGTTCAAGCATTGGTGTTTCTATTGTGGAGAAAGAAGAAAATTTACCCCAGGCTATTACCTTGGCGTTTGATTACGATGAGAAAATAATCATTGAAGAATATATTCCGGGTAAGGAAGTTACTGTGGCAATCTTAGAAGAGAGACCCCTTCCGGTAATTCAGATTATTCCTCGCCAAAGATTTTATAGTTACGAGGCAAAATACAAGGATAAGCATACAGCTTATCTTTTACCCGCCCCGATAAGTAAATCCCTTCAGGAAAAGGCTCAGGAACAAGCAATCAAAGCACATCGTTCTTTGGGGTGTAGCGGTTTTTCCCGGGTGGATATGATTTTAAGTAGAGAAGGAGAGCCTGTAGTCTTAGAGGTTAATACTATTCCGGGGTTAACCTGCCGGAGTCTTTTACCGAAAGCTGCCCAGGCGGTGAATATAAATTTTCCTCAGCTTTGTATTAAAATTCTTAAATCAGCCTTAGCCAAATAAAATGTCCAAGAAAAAGGGGAGGAGAATAAAGATAAAGAAGAAGATTATTCCTGATTTTATAACCAAGATTATTTTTAGGTTTTTTCTTTTAGGGCTTGTTTTTTCTCTTTTAGCCTTGGGGGGGAGAAAATTGGCTTACTTATTTCTAACAAATCTTTCTTATTTTAACCTTTCCGAGGTATATATAAAGAATCATTATTACCTTGAGGGAGAAGAAGCTTTTGCCTTTACAAGATTGAAACCGGGGATAAATATATTTAGTCTTAATCTTTCTTCCTTGGCAAAAGAAATTAAAGAAAGAC
>JAMWCG010000046.1:0-5384 GCA_023818555.1 Candidatus Omnitrophota bacterium | reverse complement strand
GAGGAAGAAATTCGCATTGAACAAGAAACGGTTGAGATATGCAATTTCTTTCAAATCGACCCCTTACAGCTCATCAGTTCAGGAGCTTTGCTGATTTCCGCTAAACCAGAATATGCAGAGATAATCATAAAAAGAGTTCTCCCTCATAGATTATGGGTGGTGCTTAAAGAACGCCTTCCCATAATGCAGATAAAGATGGGCAAGTTTTATCCGGTAGACAGAGAAGGTTTTATCCTGCCCTATGCGCGGGAAACACCCCATACTAATCTACCGATTATATTAGGGATTGAACCGGGAGAAATTGCTATTAACTCTCTTTCTCATTCCCCAAGGATTAGAAAAGCGATAGAGATCATTGCCCTAATTAAGGAAGGAAAATATTTCTGGGAGAAGGGGGTAACTAAGATAAACCTGACCAGTTTAAATGACATCTCTTTTTTCTTAGATAACGGAATAGAGGTTAAATTTGGTTCTCCGGTTCTAAAGGAAAAATTTGAACGTCTTTCTCTGGTGTTGGAGGAGGTTAAGATAAAGTCGCTTTCTCCCAGTTTCATTGATTTAAGATTTAAAGATGTTATTCTCGGACCGCAATGAGAAGAGAGATAATCTGTGGATTAGATATTGGCACGAGTAAGATTTCTGTTATCTTGGGTGAGTTTAGTCTTCCGCACAAGTTGAACATACTGGCTAAGGCAAAGGTAGAGCCAGAAGGATTAGAACGCGGTAAGGTATTGGACATAGAAAAGTTTACTCATTCTATAGAATCGGTTATGCATATGACGGGTGCAGATAGAGAATTAAAACCTGTGCGTATTATCTTAGGGGTGGGTAACGATAGCTTAAGAATTAGTCAATATCGGCGAAGTTCTGTACTTTCCGAGCGCTCTCAGGAGATAAAAAATTTTCATATTGAACGTTTGAGAGAAGAAACCTTGGAGATGGCGGTTCCCTTTGACCATGAGGTTTTACATATCTTCTCTAAAGAATTTATGGTAGACGGACAAGCCCAAATTAGGGACCCCCGGGGTATGTTCGGGAATAGAATTTCCGCAGATTTCCTCTTAGTTACTATATCTTCTTCGGTTTTGCACAATATTAAAAGGGGAATTTACAATGCAGGCTATGCAGTGGACACGGTGGTGTTTTCAGATTTAGCTTCCGCTTTTACTCTTTTGGATGAAGGGGAACGCAACGAAGGAGTTATTTTTTTGAAGATAGGAGGGGGGATGACCACCGTAGTGAAATTCTCCGGAGGAGTTCCTGTCTTTTTGGAAATTATTCCCTTTGGGGGGATTGATATTGATACAACGATTGCTAAGGCATTGGGTATCTCCCAGGAAGAGGCAAAAGAGTTAAGAGAAAAGTATGGGGGTTTTCCTCCCGGGCTTCCTCAAGAGAAAATAATTATAGAAAAATCAGGGAAAGTGGTGAAGTGCAATGAATTAGCTGGAATTATAAATAGGGCATTGGAACGGGTTTTATTTCAGATAAGAAAAAGGATAGAGAAATATCAGAAGCTTGATTATCTGCCTTATGGCATTGTTTTAGGAGGAGGGGTTTTTTTGTTTGAAGGGTTGGTGGAAAAAGTAGAAGAGGTATTCCGTCTTCCCGCCAGATTGGGTGTAGTGAAGGATGTAGAGGACTCTACCGGGAAGGAAAGTAATTTCTATGCCTGGGCAGACCCCCTTGGTTTAGTTAAGTTTAGTCCACCCACTCAAGTTTCTAATCCAGCCATAGATAAACATCTAAATCCTTTCCAGAGATTATTTTTGCGCACAAAGAAAATTTTTGAAGAATATTTCTAATAAGTGGTTAAAAGTTGACAACCCTCCTCGGCTTAGATTATAATTATTTATCAAAATTATCTTCCATGTCCCACAAGAAATTCAAGATTTTGCATATAATTACCCATTTAGAATTGGGGGGAGCACAGAAAACCACTCTGCGAATTATTCAAGGGCTTAACCAACAAGTTTTTGAAATACATCTTTTAACCTCTCCTTTTGGATATTTAGTCAAAGAACTGCATAAGATAGAAGGAGTCAAATTTAAATTGATTCCTGCTCTGAGAAGAGAATTAAATCTATTAAACGACATTATCGCTTTTCTGATAATGTTGCACTATATAAGAAAAAATCAATTTGATATAGTCCATACTCATTCTCCTAAGGCAGGATTTTTAGGACGCTGGTCAGCGAAATTAGCTGGAGTCCCCCATATTATTCATACCGTTCACGGTTTTCCTTTTTATGATAAAGAAAATTTCTTTCTAAGATGGCTTTATATCCTTGCTGAAAAATTAACCGCAGGAATGACTTCTCTCTTTATTGTGGTCTGTGAAAGTGATCGCATAAAGGGGGTCTCTGCCAGGATAGGTTCTAAAGAGAAGTATGTTTTAATTAGAGAAGGTATAGAGATAAATAGAGACAAAATCCCTTCTCCAAATATATCCCGTGATAGATTAGGAATTGCTGACTATTCTCATCTGATTGGGATGGTTGCTTGCTTAAAGGCACAGAAAGCCCCTCTTGATTTTGTAAAAATGGCGTATTTGGTTAAACAGAGATTTTCTAAGGCAAAGTTTGCTTTGGTGGGAGGAGGTCCTTTGTATGGGAAAGTTGAAAGGTTAGTCAAAAAGTTAAATTTGGAAAATAATCTTTTTATTTTCGGTTGGCGAGAGGATGCTTGCGAATTAATTTCTCTTTTTGATATATTTGTGCTTACCAGTGTCTGGGAAGGACTTCCTTTGGTAATCCTTGAGGCGATGGCTTTAAAGAAGCCGATTGTGGCTACCAAAGTGGATGGGATAAAGGAATTGATTAAAGATGGAGAAAACGGTTTTTTAATAGAACCGGGAGACTACTCTGGTTTTGCTCAAAAAGTAATTCTTCTCTTAGAGGATGAAAATTTAAGAAAAAAAATTTCCGAAAGCGACAATTCTAAAATTTTATCCCAATTCAATCTTGATTTAATGGTGAAACAGACCGAAAACCTTTATCTAAACCTAATGGAGGGAGGAAATGTCCATTAAAATTTTTTTAATGAATTTTCTGATTATCGTAGTTGCTATTTTAAGCCTGAGAAAAATAGTCTTAAGATTTAAACCTAAAGGAATTTATCTAAAAAAAGAAAATAAAGAAATTGCGAAAGTAGGAGGAATAGTTTTATTGCTTTCTATTTTGATATTTTGGCGTTTCTTTAACCCTTATCTTTTCCTTAGTCTGATTTTTATCTTTCTCTTGGGTTTTATTGATGATTTAAAAGAACTTAAAGTCTGGCAGAAGTTTTTGGGAGAATTAATTATTGCTCTGATTTTTATGCTTACTTCCGGAACGACTACAGAAATAATCTTTTTCCCCAAATCCATAAACTTTATTATCACCTTAATCTGGATATTGGGTATTACTAACGCCTTCAATCTCTTGGATATTCAAGATGGGCTGGCAACAGGCGTGGGTTTTTTAGTAAGTTTAGCCTTTTTATATCTGGCACATTTTACAAAAAATTTATTGGCGGAACAGATTTCTTTACTTTTAAGCAGTTCATTATTAGGGATTCTTATTTTCAATTTCCCTCCCGCCAAGATATATCTTGGTGACTCGGGAAGTCTTTCTTTGGGTTATCTCTTTAGTATTTTAGCAATTTCTTTAAGTTATGCTCAAGCCTCTCATGAAATGGCGATATTTTCTCCTGTTTTTATCTTAGGGTTTCCCATCTTTGACACGATTTTTGTAAGTTTGAGAAGGCTATCTAAAGGGAAATCTATATTTAAAAAATCCGACGACCATTTTATCCTCTGTTTAATCAAAAGTGGGAAGAAAGACAAGGCCTTATTTATCTGTTATTTTCTAAGTTTATTGTTTATTTTATTGGGAATTTTATTTACGAGATTGAATAATGTTTTTAGTTTAATTCTCATTATTTTGTTTCTGAATTTATTGTATCGCATTTCTTCTAAGTTAAGCGAAGGATAATGAAAAAAGTCTTTATTTTGGGAGCAGGCTTATCAGGCTTGAGTTTAGCCTATCACTTACAGAAAAGAAAGATAGTCTGTCAAATTTTTGAGAGAGAGAAAGAAATCGGTGGACTAGCCTCTTCTAAGCAGATTTCAGGTTTTTATCTTGACCATGCTGGCCATCTTCTACATTTTAAACATAAAAGAATATTTTCTTTTGTGAAAGGCTTACTGGGGAATAGCCTAATCAAACACAAGCGGAACGCCTCCATCTATTCTTTTCGTAGGTTTGTCCCCTATCCCTTCCAGGTTAGTCTCTTTGCCCTTCCTCAGAAAATTAAAGAGGATTGTCTCAAAGGTTTTATAGAGGCAAAAGAAAAGAATTTCGTCATTAATAATTTTCAAGATTGGATAATGAAAGAATTTGGTAAAGGAATTGCCAGGTATTTTATGGTTCCCTACAACCAAAAACTCTGGCAGCATGATTTGCATGACATTGCCCTGGATTGGGTGAACTGGTCGATCCCCAAGCCGGACCTGGAAGATGTAATCAATGGAGCCCTGGGAATCAAGAACAGGCAATTCGGATATAATCCTGTTTTTTTCTATCCCAGAGAAGGTGGTATTGGACTGTTTCCTGAAAGTTTTCCTGTTTCAGGAAAACGCCTTTTCAATCAGTCGGCTGAAAAAATTGATCTGAAAAAACATTGCGTACTTTTGAATAATGGTGAAGTAATCCGGTATCGATGGTTGCTCTCAACCATGCCTCTTCATCGTCTCGTACTGAGCCTGAAGGACCCACCCGGGTGGCTCCTTTCAGCCTGTAAAAAGCTGGAGTATGTATCCGTGCTCAATATCAATCTCGGAATCGATCGTCCTGATGTACTACCTTTTCACTGGGTCTATTTCCCGGAAGAAGATAAACCTTTTTATCGCATTGGTTGTCCCAGTAATTTTTCCCGTACTGTTGCGCCAAAAGGCACCACGTCCCTTTTCATGGAAATTTCCTTAAAACCCGATCAGAACCATGATATTGCCGCCTTAACCCGGGAATGTATTGAATCCCTGAAAAAATGCAAAATTCTTCGGCCTGAAGATAAGATTGTAAGCATGTATCCGATTCTTCTCGAATACGCTTACGTAATTTACAACAGCGCCCGATCTGCAACAGTAAAGAAAATTCATGCCTATTTGAATCGCCATCACATCTACAGTTTTGGTCGATATGGATCCTGGATTTATTCCAGCATGGAGGATGCTGTGTTGGAAGGAAAATCAAACGCAGAAAGAGTAATTCAGATTAGTGGCTGATGGGAACAAACAGAAGCGCAACACTCATTTTAGTAGGCCTCTGGTTGATTTTTTTTTCCCCTGCGCTGTTTTTTGGAAAAATTTTTCATTTTCGTGATCTCTATTTTTTTCATTATCC
>JAMWCG010000045.1:806-7485 GCA_023818555.1 Candidatus Omnitrophota bacterium | reverse complement strand
CAATATGGCATCAAACGGCGCTTTCTCCGGCCAGCCCAAAAATCCATCTCCCCATTTAACAAAAATATTTGTATAACCCAATTCTTTAATTAATTTTCCTGCATTTTTTGCCAGCGGTTCAATTATCTCTATAGTATAGACCTCACGCGTCAGTTCGGCTAAGATTACTGCCTGATAACCTGAACCAGTCCCAACCTCCAAAACTTTTTCCTCCCCTTTTAAATTTAATAATTCCGTCATTAAAGCCACAATATAAGGCTGAGAAATTGTCTGTCCATAACCGATGGGTAGTGGCCTATCCTCATAGGCAAAAATTCTATAAGGAGATGGGACAAAGAGATGTCTTTCTACCTTACGCATTGCACTTAAAACGCGTTCATCTTTTATCCCTCTTGCCTCAATCTGCTCCTTAACCATTTTTTCTCTGAGATAAGAAAAGGAATCAGCAAAGAGAGACCTGTTAAAAGAAAATAAAAAAATGATAAAGAATAAACTCTTCATCTCCCCTCAGCCTTCCTTAATCTTTCCATAATTGCTCTTCCCAGACCTTTTTCTTTTACTCCTTCCACCACAATTACCTCAAATTTTTCTCTCTCAAACTCTCGCAATAAAGAAAATAAATTACCGGCACAGGCTCTCAAATCATCCCCCTTACCCAGAACCTTTACTTTAAAATTTCTATATTTAAATCTATCCTCTCCCTTGGCCATTACCCCCACTCTCTTCCCTTCCGCCAAAAACTTATGGACAAGCTCTTTTACTCTTTCCACCTGTTTCTTACCTTCTTCTACAACAATTAATTTTGCTTGCGGAGAATAATGGCCTTTAAACATCCCGGGGGCAAGGATTTTTTCTTTCTTAGCCAATTTAACCTGAGGAACTACTGCTCTTAATTCTTCCCAGGAAACCCCGCCTAAGCGGAGTATGGAAAATGGTTTTTGGGTCAGGTCTAAAATTGTAGACTCCACTCCTAATTCCGTTTTTCCCGCCTCAATCACCAAATCAATCTTGTCTTTCAAATCCTCAAGCACATGCTCAGCAGTGGTGGGAGAGGGTTTCCCGGAGAGATTGGCACTGGGCGCAGCCAGAGGAGTTTTTGCTTCTCGGATTAAACTCAAAGCCACTGGATGCGCAGGCATCCTTACCGCCACTGTATCTAATCCCGCAGTAACAATATCGGGAAGTTCTGAAGATTTTTCCAAAACCAGAGTTAAAGGCCCTGGCCAGAACTTGTCTATAAGTTTCCCTGCCAACCTATTTACTTTCTTAGCCACTTTAAACAAATCTTGCTTATCCGCAATATGCACAATCAAAGGGTCATTTAAAGGGCGCTGCTTTACTTCAAAAATCTTTGCTACTGCCTTAGAGTTGAAAGCATCCGCGCCTAAACCATAGACAGTCTCGGTAGGGAAAGCAACCAAGCCACCTTTCTTTATTAATTTCACTGCTTCTTCTATTTTGGAAATTTCTATTTTTTGGGGATTAATTCTTATAACGCTGGTTTTCATCTTCGCAGAATAATATAACAAAAGAAATTATCTTAAGCAAATAAAAAGGAAGGAAAAGAAAGGAGGAATTTATTTCTCTTTTTCCGTCAGATACCTTGATAATTCCTGCCAGGTCTTTTTACCCACAATACCATCTACCCTTAAACCCTTACTCCTCTGAAAATCTTTTATTGCCTGACGTGTCTTTGGCCCAAGTTTTCCATCCACAGGTCCCTCATAAAACCCTGCTCTGCGCAAAGCTTCCTGAATATTTCTTATAGTAGGTTTAGGGAGAAACTCTGTCTCTTTCAACTCCGTCTTTTTAGTTAGCAATTGTTTTTCTAAATTTTTGCGAATTTGTCTCTCTTTTTCCAACTGTAGTTCTAAATCTGCAATCTCTTTGTCACTCTCTTTAACCTGCTCTTCCAGAGTCCCGACCTGCGTGCGTAACTTCTGCACTTCTAATTCCATCTCTTTAGAAGCTGTGGCACAACCCGAAAATAAAAAAACCAATATTAACCAAACCACTTCTCTCCTCCTTTTTCTTATTTTTAGTAGTAAACATTATCAATAATTTTTGGGACCTGTCAAGAAAAAAAGGGGTCAGCCCCCTTTTTATCTCAGGCTTGTTATTTTGGGGGGTTAGACTATCTCAGGAAAGGACTGAAAGCAGACTGCTTAGTTCCTATCTTCTTTAAGATGTCGCGGAGAACTAATTCCAGACGGGTTATTTTTTCTCCGGGGGTCTTTGGGTCTTCTACAAGTTCTCCCGCATTCTCTAAGGTAATTTCTTCACTCAAGAGTGCTTCCATAAGTAAATCAGCAATTTCTTCTCTTGCTTCCGGATTATCTTCTAAGCCCAGTTTATCCTCCAGTTCTTCCACCAGTTTAAAGAAAGCATCCAGTTCCTTTTCCACTAACTTGGGATTAACAATCAATTTGGCGGTAGATTCGGAAAAGCCTTCATTTTTTAAGAAATCTATCTGCGCCTGCTCATCAGTCATATTCATAATTTCCTTTGCCTCCTCAGCCTCTATACCAAAATTCTCTTTAAGATACCTTTCCTGGTCTTCTGCTGAGAAAAATCCCTCCGCATCCTGAAAATCCTTTTCTATCTCCTCCTTAGCTAAACCCAATTCCTCTAAATATTTCTTTGCCTCCTCATCACCATCGGCAAGTTTTTGCAAGAATTCCTTAACCTTGGCTTCAATCTCTTCCTCAGATAAACCCTGCTTTTTCAGTTTCTCTCTTAGACCCTTCGCAAGTATTTTACTCTTCTGTCCAAGTTTTTTATTTACATTTTTAAACCGCTCCTTAAGTTTAGAACTTGCTTTCTTACTTTTATTTAATCTCTGTAGAGGGGAACGTAAAGAGGGATGATTAAAGATATTGTGGCGTAAGTATTGAGAGAGAGAATCTGGGGAATTTCTCTGAGAAGGTTTATTATTATCATCACTTCTGCTTTCAGAACTTCTGCCATTTCTGGAGTCAGTACTTCCGCTAAGATTGAAAGCTGGTCCGGTTCCCGAAGGAGGATTATTAGTAGTATTATTTGTAGAAGGTTTTGGAGTGGGGGTAGGTGAAGAACTGCCTGAGTTATTCTTTCTGTATTCCAAATCTTTTAAAGCATCTTGCGCTAAACTCTTCACATTATGATATTGATCTGCTTGGTTGGCAATCTCCTTCAATCCGTCTATAATCTTGTCCACTAATTCTTCCCATTTATCTCCTCTATTTTCATTTTTCGGGTCAAGTAACCAAATCCCCAACTGCCAGAGTTTATTCACCGCTGCAATCCGCGTAGCTTCATCAAGTCCTCTCTTGGCAATCTCAATAAGAGTTCTAATCGCTCCTGCTCTTATTTTTTGCTCAATGCTTTTATCGTTCACCAAAAGGCCCAGGGCTTCCAGAACCTTATCCCTTAGCTTGGGGTCAGAAGCAAGTTTTACTAAAAAGTCAAGCAAATCTGTTCTATTATTATCCGTAATCAGGTACTGAATGGCTTGAATTGCGAAAATATTTCCTTTTTCCGCCAGAGACTTAAGTGCTTCTAAGGCATTATCATTCCCGTATCTTGCCATAGCCAAAAGGAGCGCCACCGCAGCTCTACTTATTTCAGAATTCGTTCCCTTTGCTTTATTCACTAAATCCGCTATTAACCCTTCTAAAGCCCAGGCTAAATTCTCGCGTTTTTCCTTATCATTGCGCAGAGGTGAATTTTGGCCTTCTAAGAGGTCTGCCAGAAATTTAATCCCGGCATCACTTTTAGCCAAAATCTCCACCACTTTCTTAGCCAGCGCATTTTTTCCCGTAAGTAAATTCAAAAAGGCATCCCAGAGCTCTATATTCTCTTTCCTTCTTATCCAGGTAAGAAAGTCATCAATGTAATCGGGGTGGTCTTTTAGCCAGTCTAAGAATTCCTCTATTCTTGCGGGATTCTCTTTCAACCATTTCAGCCAATCATCATAGCTGGCTGTAGGTCCTGGAAGAACACTCGCTTGCATAATCTCGCGGATTAACTTCCCTGCATTCTTTTTCTCGTTAGGATTATTTGGGTTAGATAATCTATAGGCAATTTCCTCCAAGAAATGTCCAAAACCCAACCTTAACATTGTTTTAATAACTTTATCCAATTTTTTATACTCAGAAGACCACTTACTTTTACCCAAAGCAGAAAGAGCTAACTTACCTATATAGTCCTCCAGAAAATCCCTCCCTCCCACTTGTTGTGAGATTACCAGAAGATACTGCTCCAGTAAATTCTGGTAATAATCAAAGGCGTCCGCTGGTCCGGGGGTTTTGGCAATCAGAAAATCCAGGATGGATTTCAATAAATTTTTTCCCGCTTCAGATACAAGCAATTGATGAACTAAACCCAAAATTCTTTGGGCAATAAGAAGCTTATGCACATCCTTTATCTTCCCATCCTCAAAGAGAGTTTTCAGAAAATTTTCCCAACCATCTATTTCAAAAAGTAAGCCTAATAAATTCCCTAAGAGTTCTGCCAGACTGTTCTTTTGCTCATCGGTTAAAGAATTAAAATTCTTCATCAGATACTCCAAGGCTATCTTTATCTTCTCCGAGTCTCCGCTCTTAAGCCACTCCAGAGCTTCATTATTGTCTCTGGGCTTGTTGACTCCCGGAGCTGGCGTGCCACCCGGAGCTGGCGTGGCTGTAGGACTACCCTGAATAACTACCTCTTCCGAAATGCCGTTAGAATACGAATATCTAATCACTAAATCTCCATTTCTCTTAAAAATCTCTACGCTCTTCATATCCGGTGTTATCTCTATACTCTTTTCTACCCCATTTTTACCTGCCTTTATCCAGATTTTTCCATTATCATCTATGCCTAAAAAGACCTGGAAACCATCCACCTCAGTGATTACAAATTGTATCCCATTTATACTGAAAGAACCATCAGCATTAAACCTAATAGTGGCAATTTCTTTACCTGCTTTGTTAAATACAACCAACTCACCTTTTTCATTATTACCCAATTTCGCTCCGGGAGGAAGTTGTAAAGTCTGTCCATTGGGAAGCACAATCTGTAAGGTTTCATAAGATGTTCCTACAGCATTACCAGGCTGTTCTACTATTTTGAAAGTATAAGTCTTCCCATTGATGGTTACTTTTACACTTCCGTCAGGGTTAATTTCTATATCTGAAGGTTTTACTCCCGGAGGCAGGGGAATGTTTATCCCATTAATAGTTATCCCAGTAATCTGACCTCCTTTATTTATTGAGTAACTTATCCCTTGTTTTAGCGTTACAATGACAGCATCTTCATCAAACTTTAAACTCATACCTGGCTTTAAGGTAATTTCTACTCCGTGCACCTTAATTTTTGCACTACCATTGTCTACGCTTAATTCTCCTGAAGAAGAAATGGTAAGAGAGAAAACATTTGCCGGACAAGGACTTTCTCCCTCAAGACATACCTGCGTAGTTTGGTAACCTTTAATAGTAAGTTTATCTCCCTCAAGACCTACATTCACCTGGCTTAATCCTGAAATATCTAACTGGAAAGATACTCCTGGCCTATTAATGGTCATTAACTTCCCCTCTTTATCTATCACAATTTGCGTTCCATCGGAAAGAGTAACTGTCCAACTTCCATCAGCATTCTGGATAATTTGACTTTCCGGAGGTAAAACAATTTTTCTCCCATCAGGTAAAATGATAGTATTTTCGGGTAAAATAATAGTATTTTCGGATGATAAATATTTAATAAGTTGCTGAGCATCAGTAAGTTTAACTGTTTGATATACTACTCCCTGTGGAGTAATAATGAACCCTTCACCTTTTTCATTAGTAAGCCTAATTTCTCCGCTTGGCTTAAATTCTATATCTATTTTATTTCCGGAAATTGCCGTCCTTTCATTTCTTCCTTTCCAAACAGTTACCTCTCCATTTTTATCCACCACTATCCTGGCCGGGTTATCTCCATCACTAATTACTATTTCTCCTTGAGCCTTATAGGTAAGTTGAACTTCTCTTCCGGTAGAGTTTAAGGTAATTTCTTTACCATTTATCTTGAGCACTAAATTTCCCTGAGCAGTAATCACTAAAGAAGAGTTTTCATTTAGTTTTATGCTTATTTCCCCATCTTTATTAAAAGAAAGAGCAGAAGATAAGCCATCTCCCGGAACATATTTTATCGGGTTTATTAACTTTAAGTTATAAGTCTTCCCGGAACTTTCCACCGTAGCAGTATTTCCTTCTACTTCTATGGAAGAAACTTTTTTCCCTTCTTTATCAAAGACTGCTCCTAAGACCAGGGCATTATCTTTGTCAGTAATGGCTAAATTTAAGAAATTATTACTCTCCCTGCCAAAATAAAGATTGTATTTACTTCCCGCAAAACCATAAGTACCAATTTGTGTCTGGAGAGCATTAAAAAGCCCACCCAATTCATGATAATGCTCCAAGATATATTTGGCAAAAGCATCTATATTAGCGGGATTGTTTTCTAACCATTTAATAAATTCAGGAATCAATCCGTAATTTGCCGGGTCGGAGAGCAACGTCATCCATCCCTCTATATTGTCAGGGAGAGAAAAGAAAACCGGATCCGCTTGGGGAGAAGGATTGGAAATAACTCCTAAGATTGCATTCGGGGAATCCACATCGGGAGTGAATCCCGAATAAACCCCTTGCTGATAACCTTGTCCACTCATAAAAGGATTAAA
>JAMWCG010000045.1:0-796 GCA_023818555.1 Candidatus Omnitrophota bacterium | reverse complement strand
CAACTATTCCTGAACCAAGTAAAAGAGAAAAAATTAAAACTAATTTTACCTTCTTCATCTTAACCCACCTCCTTAATATAAAATTTTCTCTTTTCCAATCTTCTCTACCAAATTTTTAGTTTTTACTTACTTTTAATAAGCAAATTTTATGCCAGAATTATAAATCTAATTTCTTAAATTCCCTTCCTCGCCTCTTAAGGAAATCTCGTTGGCTAAGTATATGATATTCTTATACTTATATAGAGAATTTCTTCACTGCCTAAGAAAGAGAAGAAAATTGAGCAGAAAAATTTTCTCTTTGCGGGGAGAAAAAGGGGTAACTTAAATTACAGTAGAGCAGGAAAAAAAATGAAGAGAAAAATCTCCTCTTATAAGATACGATTTATCAGATAATTGCGATGGAGATTTTAAAATTTGCCTGGAAACAAAAATAAAAAGAGGGGTAATTTTTTTACCCCTCTTGTCCCCGAAAGCAGAACCGTGGCATTATGGTGCTGAGATAGCCCTGATCTTCTCTATTAATTCTCTTAACTTTTTCTCCTCTTCTTTCTTCCTATAACTCTCAGAAGAACCTAATTCAGTTCCCTGTTTCCGCACTGCCTGTTCTTGCGGATTATTAATCAAATCAATCCCAATCCTTCCTCTTAGATTTTCCCGGTCAATCAAATTAGAAGGAGCCGGACTTTCTTCCGGACTTGCGGTAAACTTGAAATTAACCTCCGCAATTATCTCTTTTACAATTCCCTCCACATCAGCATCCGGAGTAAGTCTACCATTGAAGAGTGCCTTCATCAGC
>JAMWCG010000044.1 GCA_023818555.1 Candidatus Omnitrophota bacterium | reverse complement strand
TATCAATACCCTTGGAGATTTAAAAGATGTCTCGGATGCTTTCCGAGAAGACGGATAATTCTTTTAAAAGCAGGTTTTTTAGAGGAGATATTATAAATACTGTTGTGTAAAGATTGAGAAATGTTAAGTGATGAATTTGGACGCAAAATAGAATACTTAAGAGTCTCGGTTACTGACCGCTGTAATTTAAGATGCATCTATTGTATGCCGGCAGATGGCATAGCGCAGAAGTTGCCTGAGGAGATTCTTACTTTTGAGGAGATTGTTGCCTTGGTAAAAATTGCCATTAGTTTAGGGATAGATAAAATTAAAATCACCGGAGGCGAGCCTTTGCTGCGCCGAGATATAAGCAAACTATTTTCTTTACTTTCTTCAATTAAGGGGATAAAGGATTTGTCTTTAACCACCAATGGAATCCGTCTCAAGAGATATGTAAAGGAGCTTAAAATTTTCGGTCTGAAAAAAATAAATATAAGCCTGGATACATTAAATCCTGAAAGATTTAAATTTATTTCCCGTCAGGGATTAATAGAAGATGTTTTGGAAGGGATAGAGGTTTCTCTAAGAGAGGGATTTTTTGTTAAGCTGAATGTGGTCGTTTTAAGGGGAATAAATGATGATGAAATAAGTGATTTTATTAGATTTGCTGATGAGAAAAATCTGGTGGTAAGATTTATTGAACTAATGCCCATGGGATGTAGTGAAAAGATTTATAAGGATTTATTTGTTTCTTCAGGAGAAGTGAAAGAAGTTATCACCCGAATGTTTGGTCTGCTTAAACCATTAGGAACTAACTTGGGAAATGGACCAGCGGAGTATTTTAGAATAGGGGATACTATGCTTATTGTGGGTTTTATTTCCAGTATGAGCCATAAATTCTGTTTGCATTGCAATCGCCTGCGCTTAACTGCCGATGGTCTACTTATGCCTTGCCTCACCAGTAGAATTGGCATTGATATAAAAAGGCCCTTGCGTGAAAATAAAGAAGCAGAAGTTTTAGCCTGCTTTAAAAAAGCTATTTACTCTAAACCAGAAAGTCACCAACTGGATTTCTCTTCTGTCTGTCCAAGACTAATGGCTCAAATCGGAGGTTAAATTATGGTGTTGATTAATTTATTTTTTTATAGTTAGCGGAGCCTATCCTTTTAATTGAAAAAGAACTTGTTGAGAAATACCATTGGCTATTCGTGGGTGTAAGTACGCAGAATGATTTTGAGGATTTTTTTAATCTAATATAAGATAAACGAAAAAATCACTGTCTAAATGAGAGTTTTTAAGCCGAATATCCGTTTTGACCGCAATGAACTGGCCGGTGCCTTTGGGGATATCGGGACGGATTTTCCTCTTCTCGTAGGAATTATTCTCGCTTCTGGAATGAGCCCAGTCGGTGCCTTAGTTATGTTTGGCGCTTTGCAGGTATTGACAGGTTTGATTTACGGCATTCCGATGCCGGTTCAACCACTTAAGGCCATGGCCGTGATTGTCATCACGCAAAAGTTAGGTGGGGATATTCTTTGTGGTGCCGGACTTGCCATAGGCATTCTGATGTTGATTTTAACTCTGTCCGGCCTTATTGATGTTATCGCCCGTATTGTTCCTTTATGTGTTGTCCGCGGTATACAATTTGGTTTAGGTATGCAATTGGCGACTTTAGCCCTGAAAAATTATATCCCTGCGGATGGATTAATGGGTTATGGGGTCGCGTTTTTATGTTTTGTTTCTGTCATCCTATTTTTTGGTAATAGAAAATACCCTCCGGCTCTTTTTGTTATTACAATAGGAGTCATTTACGCAGTCTTTTTCAAACTTAATCTAGCTCATTTGGTGCAAGGGTTCGGGTTTCAACTACCAAAATTTCAGGTCCCAACGGTGCAGGGTATTATGATGGGTTTTTTATTGTTATCGTTACCTCAAATTCCATTATCTATTGGTAACTCTATATTAGCCACACAGCAGACAGCCAAGGACCTTTTTCCCGAGCATCCACCTTTGACAATACGCAAAATTAGCCTCACCTATTCAATAATGAACCTGATTGCTCCTTTTTTCGGAGGTATTCCAGTTTGTCATGGAGCAGGCGGGATGGCGGGGCACTACGCGTTTGGGGCGAGAACCGGAGGCGCACCTATTATCTACGGGACGATATATCTTATTTTAGGGTTATTTTTAGGAGGCGTTTTTGGGGATATCATTCATATCTTTCCGAAGGCGATACTGGGGGTCCTCCTATTTTTTGAAGGGATGGCATTGATGAAACTTATGTTTGGTACTCCGCTTTCCAAGAAGGAAATTATGATAATGCTTATGGTAGGATTAATATCTGCTGGGTTACCCTATGGATACATGACTGGACTCATCATCGGAACGGTGTTAGTCAATGCCAAATCGCTATCTAAATAGCTCCTTAATAGGTTTTTCGGGTAAAGGAATTTTAGGAGCAATCTGGAGGTGAAAAAATGGATGCCAGTGATATTAAGATGGTAGATATAAGTGGTAAGCCAGAAACTCTAAGAGAAGCCATAGCCCAAGGCCGTATTTGTCTTAATCCCCAGACTATAAAACTTATTCAAACCAAGAAAATCCCTAAGGGTGATGTATTGAATGTAGCCAGATGTGCCGGAATATTAGCAGCCAAAAGGGTAGATGAACTGATACCTCTCTGCCATCCTTTAGCCTTGGATTATGTGGAAATAGATTTTAAATTAGAGAAAGATAAAATTCTTATTACCGCAAGATGTAAGACTAAGGCTAAAACCGGAGTGGAGATGGAGGCAATGTTAGCCTGCTGTATCTCCGCTTTGACTATATACGATATGTGTAAATCTGTTGATCGCAGAATGACCCTTTCCGAAATAAAACTTTTGGAGAAGAAAGGAGGAAGGAGTGGTAATTTTTTTAATTATTAATGCTTTTTTCTTATATTTTACTCAATCTATCTTTGCAGAAGATTATGCTATTACAAAAGAGATGTTAAAAGAGTTTCTCCCTGGGTGTGCAGATTATGGAGAGATTGCCGGGAAACAGGGAGAGATATATTATTTTGGTTTTGAAGAAGGCAGGGAGTTACCTTGTTGCGTAGCAGAACTTACCAGGATTAAGGAGGTGAGCAAGGAAAAGGTAATAATACTCTTGGGGATAAAAAAAGAAGATGAGAATTTCAGGATAACCAAAGTATCTGTATTGTATCTTGAAGGGTTTGCAGAAAAATTTATTAAACCCTTTGAGGATAATAAAGAGAAATTTTTGCTGCAGTTTAGGAATAAAGATATTCACAGCTCATTTAAATTGGGTAAAGGCATAGATTCTATAACTGGCGCCACCCCTCAGGCAACAGTAATAAGTTTTGGCATCGCTAAAGAAGCCACTTTATTAGAAGAGGTGTTCTTAAACAAAAGACTTATTGAAGAGGCTAAAGCGAATAAAAAAAGTTTTAATGAATGATATTTTTATTAAATTTTCCCAGGACATCGCAGACCACAGAGAGGTTTCAAGAAATATTTTGGATATGGGGAAGAATTTTGTTAAGAATGCCAGACTTGAAATTCCCTTTGAAAGACTCTCTGTAAAGAGATATTTTGAGAAGAATATCTTTTCAATACTCTTTCTTTCCATATACCGGGCATTTAGAATACCTAAGAAGAAGCGGATATATTATGGCAGTATAAATTATTGTATAAGAGGTATAGTTACAGCAGCTGATAATATCTTGGATAAGGAAGATAAGAATATATTAGATTTTTCTGATTTACCCAAGCAAAGTTCAAATTTTAAATTTATATTACAGATAATAGTGCTGGAACAATTACTCTCTTATCTATTAAAGAATACTTTTTTGTTGTCTGAGATAGTGGATGTCTTGATAAAGATTGGTTCCCTTGAGGCTGAAGAAGAGGCAGGCCAAGCGAAGATTTTAACACCCAATTCCCTGCTGAAGAAAGTTCATTCCTTTAGAGGTGGAGCGCTTCTAAATCTTGCCTTTTTGGTGCCGCAGGCTTTGGAGCTTAGATTAAGAAAAAGATTTGAAGAGGTTAAGGAAGGAGTCCATCTCCTCGGGATAGGGCTTCAGATATTAGACGATGTTGTAGATTTTGAAAAAGATTTGAAAGATAAAAGATACAATTATCTTATCTCTTCAATAGAGTATAGAGATGGCAGAGAGGAAGAGACTACTCAGAAGGTAGTAAGAGAGGCTATAACTTTTATAAAACAGGGTTTTAAAATATTAAGAAATTTAGGGTATCCCCTGGAGGAGAGAGATACGATTGAACTTATAAGGACATTATTTTATTTAAGAGGGCTTAAAAATTTATGGAAACAAAAATACTTGCGATCAATATAAGCGATAAAAAAGGCACATCCAAAAGAGGGGTCGCATCAGGAGTCTTGAAAGAGAATTTTGGTCTTTTGGGGGACGCTCATGCCAAAGAGAATTCGAAACGGCAGGTGAGTATACTGGATATTGAGAGTATAAAAAGATTAAATAAGGCATTAAAACCAGGAGACTTTGCCGAGAATATTACAACCGAACAGTTGGATATCTCAAAACTAAAGATAGGTGACCGGTTAAGGATTAATAAGGATGTGATTTTGGAAATTACCCAGATTGGAAAAGTCTGTCACACAAGATGCGCAATCTTTAAGAAGTTAGGTGATTGCATTATGCCAAAAGAAGGTATTTTTGCGCGTGTCCTAAGCGGTGGTATAGTTAGAGCCGGTGATCGGCTGGAGGTGATAAAAGATGTATAAGGTAGCAGTTCTAACCATAAGTGATAGATGTTTCCGGGGGCAAAGAGAAGATAAGAGTGGGAAAATAATCCAAGAGATACTTAAGGGATTGCCGGTTGAAATAGTAAAATATGAAATCATTCCCGATGAACCTAAGATGATTAAAGATAAACTCATAGATTATTCCGATAACCTTAAAGTAGATCTGGTTTTAACTACAGGAGGGACGGGCTTTACTTCCCGAGATTTTACTCCTGAAGCAACCAGAGAGGTAATTGAGAAAGAAGTCCCGGGAATCCCCGAGGCGATGCGCATAGAGTGTCTTAAGATTACTAAAAGAGCAATGCTTTCTCGGGCGGTGGCAGGGATTAGAAAAATGACCTTAATTGTAAATTTACCAGGGAGTTCTCAAGGGGCAAAGGAATCCTTAGAAGCAATCCTTGAAGCCCTTACTCATGGTTTAGATATGCTCGCTGATAGAGAACACTGAAGTTTCTATACTTATGCCAGCCTTCATTATGCTTGTGGAAACGCTTTTTAGAAAGGGAGGTGTGAAATGAGAATCTTTGGCTTAGGGATGCAAGAATTGTTAGTTATCCTTTTGGTTTGTCTTTTAATTTTTGGAGTGGCTAAGCTTCCTGAGATTGGTAGAGCCTTAGGCAGAACGATAAAAGAATTTAAGAAATCAATGAAGGAAATAAATTCTGAAGAGGATGAAGAAAAGAAATAATAGATTAATAAAGAAAAAATCCCCAAAGTTTTTAAAATAAATTTTAGACTTATCCTTCCTTTTGTTTGCCAAATTTCGGCAATACCCTACTCCGATAAAATCTCAAAAGATTTGACAATTCTGAATAAAATGCTATAATTAAACTTGGTTGGGGGCGAACCTGGTAAGAATAAGGCTGTTTTGAAAAGAGAGCTTTATGGGGAAATATATTTTTATTACCGGAGGAGTAATTTCCAGTTTAGGTAAAGGCATTACCTCTGCCTCCATCGGAAGAATTTTGGAAGCCCGTGGCTTGAAAGTTTCCTTTCTTAAATTTGACCCTTACATTAATGTTGATCCGGGGACCATGAATCCTTATCAGCACGGAGAAGTTTATGTTACGGAGGATGGAGCAGAAACAGATTTAGACCTTGGCCATTATGAAAGGTTTACTTCTGCTAAAATGAGCAGGGTCAATAATGTTACCAGTGGCCAAGTATATTTTGCGGTAATTTCTCGTGAAAGAAAAGGTGATTATTTAGGGAAAACCATTCAGGTAATTCCCCATATTACAGATGAGATAAAAGAGAGAATAAGAAGGGTGGGGGAGGTTTCCGGAGCGGATATTATAATTGTGGAGATTGGAGGGACGGTAGGAGATATTGAAAGTTTACCCTTTTTAGAAGCAGCCAGGCAATTTAGGTTAGATTTGGGTTATGATAATGTTATTTATATCCATGTGACCTTAATCCCTTATGTAAAGACATCGGATGAATTGAAGACTAAACCTACCCAACATTCGGTAGGGACCTTAAGAGAGATTGGGATCCAGCCGGATGTTCTCATCTGCCGAACCGAGAAGCCATTAAGTAATGAGGTAAAAGAGAAAATTTCTTTATTCTGCAATGTGCAAAAAGAAGCTGTGATTGAAGCTCCGGATGTGGAAACAATCTATCAAGTTCCGTTAACTTTTAAAAATCAGATTTTAGATGAGATTATCTTAAGTCATTTTAAACTTATCTGTCGGGCTTCTAATTTAAATATTTGGGAAGAAAAGGTGGTAAAGCCAATACTTTTTCCTAAAGACAAAACTAAGATTGCTCTGGTAGGGAAATATGTTTCTTTGAAAGATTCTTATAAATCTATCTATGAGGCAATTGCGCATGCGGGAATTGTAAATGGCATAAAGGTAGAGATAGAACCCATAGATTCGGAGAGTTTGGAGAAAAAGGACCAAGAGAAGATTCTAAAGGATGTCAACGGCATTCTTGTCCCCGGGGGGTTTGGCTACCGTGGAATAGAGGGGAAGATTAAGGCGATCAAATTTGCCCGGGAAAATAAAATTCCCTTTTTAGGTTTATGTCTGGGTATGCAGTGTGCAGTAATTGAATTTGCCAGGAATGTTTTAGGACTTAAAGAAGCAAATTCTACAGAATTTAAGCCTAAGACAGAGTACTCCGTAATTTGTCTTTTAGAAGAGCAGAAAAAAGTTAAAGAATTAGGCGGAACGATGCGGTTAGGTAGTTATCCCTGTAAAATCAGAAAGAATACTTTGGCATTTAAGGTTTATCAGAAGAGTTTAATCTATGAAAGACACCGGCACCGCTATGAGTTCAATAATAAATATAGAAAATTGTTTGAGAAAAAGGGAATGGTTTTTTCGGGAATTTATCCTCAGAAGAATTTAGTAGAAATTGTGGAATTAAAGAAACACCCCTTTTTTATTGCTGTGCAGTTTCATCCTGAATTTAAATCAAAACCAGACAGAGCGCATCCTTTATTTAGAGAATTCATTAAATCTACCTTAATTGCGAGGGAAAGAAATAATATTGAGAAATGAAAGCAATGTTAGTTTTAGAAGATGGAGTATTTTTTGAAGGTGAATCTTTTGGGGCAGCAGGTGAGAATTGCGGGGAAGTTGTCTTTAATACGAGTATGGTGGGGTACCAGGAGATTTTAACCGACCCTTCCTATAAAGGCCAGATTGTTTGTATGACCTATCCTTTAATTGGAAATTATGGAACAAATGCTGAGGATGTGGAGTCAAGGAGACCATT
>JAMWCG010000043.1:2195-7504 GCA_023818555.1 Candidatus Omnitrophota bacterium | reverse complement strand
GAATCTGACCAAATATTTTGAGAGGTATAGGTAGCATAATTGGAAATGGTGGAGGGAGAAGCAGCAGTTGTCTGTTTTTTTCCACTCCAAAAAAAGTAACTAGAAATACCTTTTTCGTTTTGAATTAGAACAAAAACAACAACTATAATACTTATTACTAAAAACACTATCAAACACTTAGTTTTCATTTTTGATATCGATTATGCGGGAGGAAGGATTCGAACCTTCGCAGGCACTAAGCCACAGGATTTCTCCTCCTTTTTTTCTCGGAGGACCTTAAGTTTGGCATTCAGAATAAAAATTCTGAGTCCTGCCCGTTTGGCCTCTCCGGCACTCCCGCTGAGCGAGTTCACGAGACAATTTTTCTCGTTAATATAACGAGTGGGCTCGCGAACAAGAGCGAGTTCACGAGACAATTTTTCTCGTTAATATAACGAGTGGGCTCGCGAACTATAAAAATACAACTTACTCAAACTTAAAAAGATATCGTTATATCCTTACTAATTTAGTTTCTTTCATGAACTTTGCCTTTTATTGTCTTTTCTTTCTCGAACTTATGCTTTATTCTAATGTGTTCTTCTAAATTCTTGACATATTTATGGCAATAAGGACATTTCCTTTCTATGCGGGTTAGGATAAATTTTCTTAGCTTTGTTCTTCTCTTCTTTGTTCTTTTGTCTTTTTATGTCCTTTTATTTACACTATTTTTACTTTTTTTATAAAATCTTCTTTCTTTTTTGAAACAGAGATTGCGAATTGACCTTGCTTTCTCAGCATATTCTTCGCTATTGGTAACAACCATTCCCCCTTCTCCAGTAGTAATAATCTTATTGGCATAGAAACTAAAACAGCCAATATCTCCCAGCCCACCGACTTTCTTCCCTTTATATTCTGCCCCATGGGCTTCGGCAGAATCTTCAATAACCAATAGTTTGTATTTTCTTGCCAATTTTAAAATTGGCTCCATATTACAGGGATGACCATAGATATGCACGGGAAGAACTGCTTTTGTCCTTTTAGTAATTTTTTTTTCAATCTGAGAAATATCCATACACCAAGTTTCTTTATCTGCATCTACTAACACCGGTGTTGCACCTGTATAAATAACTGCAAAGGCAGTGGCAATCATGGTAAAAGCGGGTAAAATTACCTCATCTCCTTTTTCAATTCCCAAAGAAGCTAATGCCAAATGTAATGCCGTGGTTCCACTGGTGGTGCTTATTCCATATCTACACCCACAGTATTTAGCGAATTTTTCCTCAAATTCTTTAATATATTTCCCTTGGGAAGAAATCCAGTTGGTCTTTAGGCAACTACTCACATATTCTAACTCTCTTTTGCCAATAACTGGCTCACAGACAGGAATCATCTTATCTTTAAATATCGCTTATCGGTCCCCTTATCAATATATGGACCCTGCTTTACTTCCAATATCTCTGTATCAGATAAAAATTTAAATCCGTGTCCACCATTTGCAAGAAGAATGGTATCTCCTTCTTTTAAGATTTTTGAGACGATTCTTTTATTTTTAAAAAACAAATCTACCTTGACTTTTCCTCTCACGATATAAAGAATTTCTTGAGTTGTCTTTATGTGTCTATTTATTCTTCTGTGATTATGGGGTCTAATAATTTCTCCTGTGTTATATTTAAATATACCCAGTTGCAAGGGATTTTCTTGGGCAGTAACAAAATTCCCTCCTTTTTTATTAAAGTTTCTGCGTAGAATTAAAGCTAATAATATATTATCCGCAGTTATTCTTTCTATCATCTATCCAATCTATATTGACGAGATAAAATCTTATGTTCATCAGGATAATTTATAGCATCCCAGGGAAATCTTTCTCCTTTAAGCCATCTCTGCCATCTATTCAAATCTTCTTCTACCATAATCTTTACTAATTCCTTAAATTTTACCTTTGGCTCCCAACCTAATTCCTTTTTTGCTTTGGCATAATCTCCTCTTAATCTTTCTACATCTAAGGGGCGATAAAGTAATTTATCTACCTTAACATATTTTTTCCAATTTAAATTTACAATCTTAAATGCTTCTTCTAAAAATTCTCTTACAGAATGGGTCTCATTGGTAGCAATCACATAGTCATCGGGTTTATCTTTCTGAAGCATTAGATACATACTTTCCACATATTCCGGGGCATATCCCCAGTCCCTTTTTGCCTCTAAGTTTCCCAGTCTTAATTCTTTTTGTAATCCTAAGGCAATTTTAGCCACGGAATTGGAAATTTTTCTTGTAACAAATTCTAAACCCCTTAAAGGTGATTCGTGATTGAAAAGTATGCCATTACAGGCAAAAATACCATAGCCTTGACGATAAATTCTGGTAATCCAGTATCCGTAAAGTTTTGCTATGGCATAGGGGCTGGCAGGACAAAAAGGTGTATTTTCATTTTGCGAGCGGGAGTTTCCTCTTCCATAAAGCTCTGAGGAGGATGCTTGATAAAATTTTATCTTGGGATTTAATTCTCTTATTGCCTCTAAGATTCTGGTTACTCCCAAACCGGTAATCTCTCCTGTCCCTATTGGCTGTTCAAAGGAAGTTCCCACAAAACTCTGGGCAGCTAAATGGTAGAGCTCATCGGGTTGAGAAATCTCAATCGCTTCTACAATAGAGGCAGTATCAATCAAATCTGCAGGAATGAGGTTTACCTTTTCAAAGATATCTAAGTACTGCAGTCGCCAGAAATTGGGTGTGGAAAGTCGGCGATAAGTGCCATAAACTCTATAGCCTTTATCTAATAGTAATTTTGCTAAATACGCTCCATCCTGCCCGGTGATTCCAGTGATCAGTGCCTTCTTCATTGTTTTGGAGGTCTCACCTCCAAATATTTTTTTACGCATTCCTCCAGAAGAGTATGAATCTCGCGCACCTTAAAACCAGTTTCTTCTAATTTTTTTGTGGAAAGAATTACATTGGTCCTTACCCGTCTTAATTCTTTTAAGTTAATAATCTCGTATCTGAAATCAGGAACATATTTCTTATAAACCTCTAAGAGTTCCGGATATCTTAAAGCACCTTTATTTACCACATTAAAAACGCCCCGGGCATTTATATCGATAAGATATTTCAAAGCCTTAATAAAATCAGGAAGATAGGTAATGGAGTTGGGAATATCTATAACCCTTCTGTAATTTATTAATTTGGTGAGAATGTTCCGGGGATGTGGACGGTTGTCCAAAGGAACACGGGGTCTTAAGATTAAAATGGGATATTTCTCTGCCAGAATCCTGAGGGGCTCTTCTGCATAAATCTTTGTTCTGCTATAAAAGAGTTCAAAAAAATCGGGGGGGCTGTCTTCTGAAATGGGCTTCTGGTTTGGGTAAGCGAAGTGATAAATGCATCCTGAGCTAAAATGGATAAGTTTTATTTTTTTTCTTAAAGATAACTCGCACAAAATGAGAGGGACGAAAGTATTTGCAGTTAAAGTTTTATCTATGTCTTTTTCACATTCATCCACATTTTCTCCAATGTGCCCGATGGTGTTGATGATAATTTCAGGTTTAAATTTATCTATTTCTTCCTCCGCATCTTTAAAAGAAAAAATTTTTCTTTCTGAAACAGGGCAGTCTAACTCTTCCTGAAGCCTTGCGCCAAAAAAACCTTTCCCCAAGATGAGTATTCTATTTTTGTTCATCTATTATTTTTAAAAGATACTCTCCGTAACTTGTGTTATAGCCCTGGGCAAGTTTTTTCAACTGCTTTCTGTCTATATAGCCCATACGGTAGGCAATCTCCTCAGGACAACCTATCTTTAAACCCTGACGCTCTTCTATAGTTTTAATAAATAAAGAAGCTTCTAAGAGAGATGTATAGGTCCCCGTATCCAACCAGGCATAGCCCCGGCCTAACAATCTTACCTTTAGTTTACCCTTTTTTAAATAAAAATTATTTATATCCGTTATCTCCAATTCGTTTCTCAAGGATGGTTTAAGGCTCTTAGCAATTTTGACTACATTATTATCATAAAAATATAAACCCGTTACAACCCAATTAGATTTTGGATCCTCTGGCTTCTCTTCTATTGAGATTACATTATTATTCTTATCAAATTCAATCACCCCGTATCTTTCTGGATTCTTTACATAATATCCGAATATTGTTGCTCCTTCTTTCTCTTTTTTTGCTTCTCTTAATAAATCGGGCAAGCCATGGCCAAAGAAAATGTTATCTCCCAAGATAAGACAGACCCGGTCTTTTTTTATGAAATCCTCTCCAATAATAAAGGCTTCTGCAATCCCTTTAGGCTCGGATTGTTCAGCATAGCAAAGATGAATTCCGAGTTCTTCTCCCTCACCCAGAAGATTTCTAAAATAAGGAAGGGCTTGCGAGGTTGAGATTATCAGTATCTCTTTAATCCCGGCAAGCATTAAAACCGAAAGAGGATAATAAACAAGTGGTTTATCATAGACAGGAAGAAGTTGTTTACAAATCCCTTTAGTGATGGGGTAAAGGCGTGTTGCTCTGCCTCCGGCTAAGATTATTCCTTTCATAACTTATCTTTTTTCTCAAACCATTGGTTAAATTCCATAATCAGGGAATTTACTCCAAAACCCAGGGTAAAGGCAAGAGAAAAGATTTTAAACCCTGTCTCAAAATTTAATGTCTTCAGCGAGGTCTCTAAGCGAGGGAAAAGCACAAAAGTGAAGATGGTGCTTAAAATAAGAGAGGCAATGGTTCTCCTTAAATATTTGATATCAAATTTTATTTTCTTCCCCTGGTAGAGTTTACGCAAATAAGGACTCATTAAGCGGGAGAAAACTCCCAACCAGAGACCGGAAAGAAGAATGAAGAATTGCTTGCTCATATTCTCAAAATTTGTTTAAACCAGGAAATAGTTCTTCTCAAACCTTCCTCAAAACTAACCTTGGGTTCCCAGTTGAGTATTTTTCTGGCTAAACTGATATCGGGCATTCTCTTTCTGGGGTCATCTTGCGGAAGGGGTTTGAAGATAATCGAACTTCTGCTTTGCGTAAGCCGGATAATCAGTTTTGCTAATTCTATAATGGAAATCTCTTCTGGATTTCCTAAGTTTACGGGGAAATGATAATCGGTATGCATTAATCTTATTATTCCCTCAATAAGGTCGGAAATATAACAGAAACTCCTTGTTTGATTTCCTTCTCCATAGACGGTTAAGGATTGCTGGGTAAGTGCCTGGGTAATGAAATTGGGAATTACCCGACCATCGTCGGATTTCATACCCGGGCCGTAGGTATTGAAAATACGGGCTATCGCTGTATTGGCTTTCCAGTAACGATGAAAAAGCATGGTGATGGCTTCTCCGTAGCGTT
>JAMWCG010000043.1:0-2185 GCA_023818555.1 Candidatus Omnitrophota bacterium | reverse complement strand
CCGACCATCTTCCCGGCGCATCCTTTCTCCATAGGTATTAAAAATACGCACAATCCGTGTGTCTATTTTATGGACGCGTTGATAAGCCATAGTTATTGCCTCAGCAAAGCGTTTGGATTCATCGTATACTCCGCGTGGGCCCAGGGGATTGACATTGCCCCAGTAAGTCTCCGGCTGAGGATGAACCAGGGGGTCTCCATAAACCTCAGAAGTAGAAGCAAGGAGAAATTTTGCTTTTTTTGCCTTGGCTATACCTAAGGCATTATGCGTGCCTAAGGAACCCACCTTTAAAGTCTGAATAGGATAATTTAAATAATCTATTGGGCTGGCCGGAGAAGCAAAGTGCAGAACATAGTCAATCTCTTCGTTTATTTCAATGGGTTTGGTTACATCGTGCTGGATAAAAATAAAACGAGGGTCTTTGCGGAAAGGTTCAATATTCTTGAGGTCTCCGGTAATGAGATTATCTAAACAGATTACGCGCTTACCTTCTTTCAGGAGACGCTCACATAAATGTGAACCGATAAAGCCTGCCCCTCCAGTAAGTAGATAAGCCCCCATCTCCTCCTACCCTTCCTTTCCACCCCGGGGGTGGAGTTGGTAAGTTATTGTTCTTCAAATGGATATAATGACTCCTCTGTATTATTGAAAGAGGACATCTCTTTAAGTAGAGAAACCACCTCTTGACAGAGTTCACTGAAATCAATGCCTCCTGCTTCTTCCTCATTGTAACCCAGGATGTAAAGTAAATCTTGGCGGGTAATATTTCCTCCTTTATCCCAACCTTGCACAGGCTGAACTCCCAAATCCATAAGCAGTTTAAAGAAATCTTCTTCTTCGGGCGCGGCAGGAAGGCGCATTTCTAAATTTGCTTCTTTTACCAGAAGTTTGGCGAAATCAGAATGATTCATCCCTTCTACAAACTTGCTTTCTTGGGCAGAAAGTAATCCCCAAGAGATAAACAGAACCGAAAAAATTGTTAATATTTTTTTAGTCATCTTCCCTCCTTTCTTAAGATTTTAGTATTTTTCTTTAAACCAGGCTACAGTTTTTTCCAATCCCCTCTCAAAATCTATCTGAGGTATAAATCCCAACAGTCTTTTTGCCTTAGAAATATCTGCCCAAGTTCTTCTTACATCTCCCGGACGAGGAGGGAAAAATTTAGGTTTTATTTTCTTATGCATAATTCTCTGCAAAATCCCAAGAAGGTCAAGCACAGAATAATCTTTGCCGGAGGCAATATTAAATACTTCACCACTTATTCCTTCTTTGGTAGTGGCCAAAAGGTTTGCTTTCACGACATTTTCAATGTAAGTGAAATCACGGGATTGTGTTCCATCTCCATAGATAGGAGGAGATTGGTTATAGAGAAGGCAGGTAATAAACTTAGGAACTACAATCGCGTATTGGGATTCCAGGGACTGTCGGGGACCAAAAACATTAAAATAGCGCAAGGAGACGGTCTCCAGACCGTAACTGGCACTGAAAACTTGACACCAGTATTCACCCGCAAGTTTAGAAACCGCGTAGGGAGAAATGGGATGCGGCAGAAAATTTTCTTTTTCAGGAAATTTATCCCTCTCACCATAGACAGAACTGGAAGAAGCATAAATCACCCTTTTTACTCCCATTTTTTTACTGGCAAGGAGAATATTTAAGGTTCCCTGAATATTTACTTCATTGTACTCTAAGGGGTATTTCATAGACTTGGGTACAGAGCGCAAAGCTGCCTGATGCAAAACATAATCCACTCCTCTACAAGCCTTTGCACAGGTTTTGAAATCCCGGATATCGCCTTCAATAATTTTACAGTTTACCCTCAACATTCTAGAGTGAATAAGAAAAGCAAGGTTCTCTCTCTTCCCAGTGGCAAAGTTGTCTAAAACTCTGACCCTGTGCCCCTGTTTAAGCAAGGTTTCTACCAGATGTGAACCGATAAAACCTGCTCCTCCAGTTACCAAATAATTAGCCATAACCTTTTCCACCCCTGGGGTGGTGGTAAGTTATTATTATTCTAATAATAAGGATTTGATTTTCTCTAATTCTCGTTGATAAGTAATCCGCTCTTCCACAAATTCTTTATAAGCCTCCGGAGAAATATCCAAAAGTTCTTCCTTATCACAAAGGATTTCTTCTTCATCCACCAAACCAATATATTCACGATATGAAGAAAATAACCAATCTT
>JAMWCG010000042.1 GCA_023818555.1 Candidatus Omnitrophota bacterium | reverse complement strand
TTTAGAAGGGAACTTACTCCCTTTGAGCGTGAGAGGAGTTTAAAAGGTAGGTATTTCAGGTCTTCGGTATGAATTGAGCCGGAAAGATAGATGTCTCCTCTTAGATTTTTTAGGTCATTAATTAAACCCTGCAATTCAAGTTTTGACTGGGGAAGTTTAAGTATGACACTTTTTATATCCAGGCTATTCTGGAGATAAGAAAAATTTATTTTACTCTCTAACATTTCACTGGTTATATCAAGGGATATCTCCGGACGGTTTAGATTCTTGATTGTTCCTTTAAGCAGATATGTTCTTTCCAGGTATTTACATTCTAATTTATTTATTTGGATATTTCTTAAGTCAAAATCGATATCTCCATCTCTTAAGGTAAACTTTTCTCCCTCTTTGGGAATAGTTGTGCTTAACTCCTCTATTTTTACTTTTCCTTTGTAGTTTGTTTTTCCTGATTTCGCGGGTTTAGATATATTCAGATTGATTTCTCCTGCTCCGGAAAATGTATATTGGGAAATAAGTAAAGAGATATTGCGTAAAGGAACCTCTATATCTGCCAGAATATTTCTTTGCGCATCAATTTGTAAGTTTATACTCAAGTTTAATTTTTCTCCCTTGATTTCCCAGGGAGTATCCCGCAGAATAAATTTTAGTAAACCGAGTGGAAGGCCTATATTTATTTGAGAAGTTAAAGATTTATCAGCCAATTTGAATGTTCCAGAGGAAGTAATCTGAAAGTTAAATATCTCCGCAGGTGTGGAGGAGAGACGGTAGACAACTTTTCTTTGTAGAATTAAGGGAGGATATTTCAGGCTTAAATTTATACGCGAGAATTTAAGCGGAAGGTTAGCGAAGAGATTTTGCACGGTTAAATTTCTTACTATTAAGCCCCGGAATAAAGAGAAAGCAATATTTTCAATTTCCACTGGTTTTCCAGTATAGTTATGAATGACTTCAATGAGCAGGGGTTTTATTCTGGCAGGGACAATCTGGGTTAGGCTTAAGTAAAGAATGAGAAAGATGGCTACTATCGTGACAATGAGGATAATATATTTTTTCTTCATTGAGTTTTATTATATCTCATCTTCGGGAAATTTCAAGGATAAATTTTAATCAGCGTCTTTTTCATACCTTGCAAATCGTTTCTCTTTTATAGTATAATCTATTAATTCCAACCTAAATTCCCATGTTTGATTATATCGTTATCCATGGAGCAAGACAGCATAATCTTAAGAATATTCACTTAGAACTTCCCCGTAATAAATTGATTGTCGTTACCGGATTGAGTGGCTCAGGGAAATCTTCTCTTGCCTTTGATACGCTCTATGCGGAAGGACAGAGACGCTATGTGGAGTCTCTCTCTGCTTATGCAAGACAATTTCTGGAACAGATGCAGAAGCCTGAGGTTGACTTTATTGAAGGGCTTTCTCCGGCAATTTCTATAGAACAGCGTAGTGCAGGGGGAAATCCGCGTTCCACGGTAGGAACGCAAACCGAGATTTATGACTATCTGCGTCTTCTCTTTGCTCGTATCGGAACTCCTCATTGTTATAAATGTGGAAAAAGAATATCGCGGCAATCTTCTCAGGAAATAATTGAACAGGTAACCTCCTTCCCTTCAGGGACTAAAATTATGATTCTTGCTCCTCAGGTAAGCGGAAGAAAAGGAGAATACCAGAGTTTGTTTAAGAATCTGCGTAAACAAGGATTTGTGCGGGTAAGGGTGGATGGGGAAATCCATAACTTAGAAGAAGAGATTGTGCTGGATAAGAAAAAGATTCATCATATAGAGATTGTTGTGGATAGAGTTACCACCACTCCTGAGATGAAAAGGAGAATTGCGGATTCTTTAGAAACCGCTTTGAAATTTGGTAAAGGAAGGGTGATTGTAAATTATGAAGGGAAGGGTGATATTTTATATAGTGAGCTCTTTGCCTGTGTGGATTGTGGAGTGAGTTACGGAGAAATTGAACCGAGAATCTTTTCCTTCAATTCACCTTATGGAGCCTGTCCGCAGTGTAATGGACTGGGAACCAAGATGGAAATAGACCCGGACCTGGTAGTCCCGGATAAAAATAAGTCCATTAGAGAGGGAGCAATTGAACCGTGGAGAAAAGGAGGGAAGGGTTACATTCTTTATTATCGGGGGATATTGAGAGAACTTTCCGAAAGATTGGGATTTAGTTTGGATGTCCCTTTTAAAAAATTGAGTAAAGAAATACAGAGAATGATTCTCTATGGTTGCGCTGAGTGGATTTGGGGAAGACCTTACGAAGGAGTGATTCCCCATTTAGAGAGGCTTTTTCAGGATACAGATAGTGATTATTTAAAGGAAGAGATAAACCGTTTTATGAGCACTTTGCCCTGTCCGTTCTGTGAAGGAAAACGTTTAAAACCGGAAAGTTTAGCGATAAAAATCCAGGGGAAGAATATCGCTGAAGTGACCAGTATGTCCGTGGCGCAAGCAAAAGAATTTTTCCAAGACCTTGTTCTTTCTCCTTCTCAAAGAATTATTGCCCAGCAGGTGCTTAAAGAGATAATTCGTAGGGTTGATTTTATGCTTAATGTTGGTCTGGGTTATCTTACCTTAGACCGACAGAGTGCTACACTTTCCGGCGGAGAAGCCCAGAGGATTCGTTTAGCTACCCAGATTGGGGCGGGACTGGTGGGAGTTATTTATATCTTGGATGAACCCAGCATTGGTTTACATCAAAGAGACAATGCGAAACTTTTAAATAGTCTGAAGACTTTGCGTGATTTGGGAAATACCTTGATTGTGGTAGAACACGATGAAGCGACTATCAGAAATGCAGACTTTATTGTTGATTTGGGTCCCGGGGCAGGAAAAGACGGAGGAGCAGTGGTTTACAGTGGACCTCTGGAAGGACTACTTTCCTGTAAAGAATCACTCACTGCCCAATACTTACGAGGAGAATTAAGGGTAGAGACGAGAAGAGAACGCAGACCCTATAGGAATAAACAATTCTTAGAGATAATAGGTGAGGAAGAACACAATCTAAAAAAGATTGATGTAAAAATTCCCTTAGGTGTATTTAGTTGTGTTACGGGGGTATCGGGTTCGGGGAAAAGTACCTTAATTCATGAGATTCTCTATCGGGCGCTTGCCAAAAGATTTTATCATTCTAAGGAGAGACCGGGAAAATTCCGTCAGATAAAAGGGGTAGAGTTTATTGATAAAGTAATCATTATTGACCAGTCTCCTATTGGAAGAACTCCGCGTTCAAATCCCGCCACTTATACAGGACTTTTTACCTATATCCGGGAATTATTTAGTCTCCTGCCCGAATCACGCATGCGTGGATATAAACCGGGGAGATTCAGTTTCAATGTGCGCGGAGGCCGTTGTGAAGCCTGTCAGGGCGATGGGGTAAAGAAGATAGAGATGCATTTTCTCCCCGATGTATATGTGGTCTGTGATGTATGCAAGGGAGCGCGTTTTAATGAACAGACATTAGAGGTGAAATATAAAGGGAAATCTATTCGTGATGTCTTAGAAATGACGGTTGAAGAGGCAATGAAACTCTTTGAAAATATCCCCCGGATAAAAAATAAACTTCAAATTCTCTACGATGTTGGTCTGGGTTATATTCAGTTAGGACAATCTGCCACCACTCTTTCTGGAGGGGAGGCACAGAGAGTAAAACTGGCAGGAGAACTGGGGAAGAAATCCACTGGGAAAACTCTCTATATCCTCGATGAGCCCACTACCGGATTACACTTTGCAGACATTGCCAAGCTCCTTCAGGTTTTACACAAACTGGTAGACCTCGGTAATACAGTTTTGGTAATTGAACATAATTTAGATGTAATTAAGACTGCGGATTATATAATTGATTTAGGTCCTGAAGGAGGAGAGAAGGGAGGGTATCTGGTTGCCTGCGGAAGCCCTGAAGAAGTAGCTAAATCTCCTCAATCCTATACGGGAGAGTATTTAAAGAAGGTTTTGAGTTGCTAAGTGAATTAATTTCCTTGAGAAAGCAGAAATTTTGTGATAAATTAATCGTCTAATGAGAATTCTGATACTAATTTTATCCATCGTTTTTTTAAATTCTTCTCTCTTTGCAGGGGAAGAGGAGGATTTTATTTTTGCTTCTCGTTCTTTTGAGGATAAATTTTATGAAGTGGCGGCAAGACAACTGGAGAAATTTATCACCAAATATCCAGAGAGTGAGAAAATTTCCGAAGCCCATTTACTCTTAGCCCAGTGTTATTATCATCTGGATAAGCTTTTACCCGCCCTTTCCGAATTAGAGACTATTCTGCATAAACCCTCTGCCAAAGATTTAAGGGAAGCGATTTTCTACTGGATAGGAGAGGTCTATCTGAAAGGGAAAGATTTTTCCACTGCGCGGGAGTATTTCCTGAGGGTGAATAATGAATTCCCCCAGTCTTCTTATAGAGACTATGCACTTCACTCACTTGCCTTGAGTTATTATGCGGTGGGTAACTTTAAGGAGGCAATCTTCTGGTGGGATAAACTGGATATAGATAATCTTAAGGGAGAACTTCTGGAAGAGGTTCTTTTACAGAGAGGCAAGAGTTATTTTAAATTAGGTAATTACGCGGAGGCTAAAAAAGACATTTTTCTTTTTATCAACCGCTTTCCTGAGGGAAAGTTTCTTGATGAAGCATATTATTATTTAGGAGAGATTAATTTTAAGACCTCCGATTATAATCAGGCTTTGGATAACTACTCACAGATTATTCTCCATTTTCCTCGTTCTTCTTTTGTGGAACTTGCTCGTTTAGGGATTGCCTGGATATATCTGAATACTGAACGCTATGCCGAGGCGGAAAAGTATTTTAAAAGTTTTATAGAGAAAAATAGGGACAGAAAGATTCTGGATTCTGCTCTCATTGGTCTGGCTACCGCTTTATCCAAATTGGCAAGAGATGAAGAAGCCTTAAAAGTATATGAAAGAATTTTGCAAGAATTTCCTCAATCAAACCATATTCTTTCTGCTTATATGGGGAAGGCAGAAGCTCTCTATAATTTATCCCGTTATGAAGAAACAATTGATTTTTGTCTCGGGGCTTTAAAAAAATTTACCACCCAGGATGAGAAAGATGATTTCTATTATACCTTAGGTTGGGCGTACCGTAAATTGGGGAGAACAGAGGAAGCACTGCTTAACTTTGAAGACCTGTTCCATTATTCTCAGGACGAACACCTTAAAGCTTCTGCCCTTGCCTGTTTAGGAGATATTTATTTGGAAAAAGATGAATACAGCCTGGCGCAAGAGATGTATGACCTAATCTTGAAAGATTATGCAGGCAGTTTATATGCTGATTATGCCCAGAGGCAGTTAGGAATAATTTTTTATAAGTTAGGGAAATATGAAGCGGCGATTATTTCTTTTCGCAGTCTTATCTCCAATTTCCCTTCCACCCGCTACAAGGAAGAGGCAGGTTATTATATTGCCATGTCCTATTTTAATCAGGGGAAATATAAACTTGCGGAAGAAGAATTTATCCGGCTTTCCCAGAGTAAACTCTACGCTGAAGAAGCAGGTGTAAAGAGAGGAGTTTGTTTAATAAACTTGCGGAAGTATACTGAGGCAATAGACTGGTTTAGGAAAATTCGCAATTCTCTAAGAGAGGAGAATTATCTCTTTGCTTTAGACTACTACACTGCCTGGGCACAATATCTTATGGGGAGAAAGAAGGACTTTCTTAAAACTGCTCAAGATATTTTAAAACGCTATCCGAAAGCAGATTTGATTCCAGAAATTATTTTCTGGCTGGGAGAATACTATTATCAGAACGGAGATTTTAATAAATCCGAGGAATATTTTGGGCAATTGATTAACCAGTTCCCTCAGGACGATTTGGTTGATGACGCTTACTATTGGTTAGGCTGGGTCAATTATTATAAAAAGGATTATCTCTCCAGTATTAAATATTTTGAAAAATTACCGGAAAAATATTCCGGCAGTCCCCTCGTTCCCGAGGCTTTATATCGAAAAGGGAAGATTCTTTACCAGTTAAATATGCGAAACGAAGCTGAGGAAGTCTTCCGGGAACTGGAGAGGAATTTTCCGGAGAGTCCTTATTTTTATCTTTCGCTTAAAGAGCAGGCAAATTTAAGAAGGGAGAAGAAAGATATAGACTCTGCCTGGGAATTGCTAAAGAGGGCAGAGAGTTGTCCCTTACCGGAGATAGTTGCTTTAATCAAATTTGATTTAGCCTCAATCTTAGAAGAAAGGGGGGATTTAGACGAGGCTTTAACGGAATACCTTAAGATAGTCTATCTTGAAGGAATTAGCGAGGAAGAGATGAGAGAGCGGGCAAAACTACACCTCGGGCAAGTTTTGGAGAAGAAGGAGAAATGGAGAGAAGCAGAAGGTGTCTATCAGGAGTTGGTTAATTCTCATTCTCAGGAGATAAAGAATTTAGCCCGTCAACGCTTAGAGGAGCTTAAAGAAAGGCTTAAATAGTCAGAAAGGAGGCAGAATGGGAGGATTAGGGATGTGGGAGATAGTTCAGAAGGGTGGACCGGTGATGTATCCGATTATTTTCTGTTCCATCCTTTCTCTGGCAGTGGTAATAGAGAGATTCTACCATCTCTATCGGGCAAAGATTGATACGCGGGAATTTATGGATAATATTGCCAATATCTTAAGGAGAAATCGTCTACGGGATGCCTTGCAAAAATGTGAGGAGACTCCTGGCCCGATAGCCCATATTCTCAAAGCCGGGATATTGAAACACGGTCGTCCGCGGGAAGAAATCAAGGAAGCCATTGAGGATGCTGCCCTTCAGGAGATTCCGCGTTTAGAGAAAAACCTTGGGATACTGGCAACCGTAGCACATATCGCTCCTCTCTTGGGTCTTTTGGGGACAGTCACGGGGATGGTGAGATGCTTTCAGGTAGTCCAAGAGAAGTCTGCTTCTCTAAATCCTGTTAATCCAGGAGACCTTGCTGGAGGAATTTGGGAAGCACTCCTTACCACCGTGGCTGGATTAGTTGTTGCCATACCCACATTTGTCTTTTATAACTATCTTGTGAGTAGGGTAGATAGTTTTATCTTAGAGATGGAGCGTTCCGCGACTGAATTAGTTAATCTGCTCACGGAAGAGGAGGGAATAATTAAGAGCAGTTCTCCGCTCGTGGGAGAAAAGGAACCCGAATAGAAAGGGGGTCCCGATGCGTTTCCGGAGACATTTTGAATGGGAAAGAGGGCAGCGGGGTATAGATATTACTCCTCTGGTGGATATGATTTTTCAACTGCTGATCTTTTTTCTTTTGACTTCTTCATTTGTGGCTACACAAGCTGGGATGAAGGTAAATCTTCCTAAGGCAGTCACCAGTGAAGCCCTTCGGGAAGAGACGGTGGTAATTACGGTCAATAAAAATAATCTGGTCTTCTGGGAGGATAAGACAGTAACTTTGAAAGAATTGAGGGATTATCTTGAAGGTCTCTCCAAGAAAAAATCTGTCCTTTTAAAAGCAGATAAACAGGCTTCTTTAGGTAAAATTGTGGAAATTTGGGACCTCTGTCGGGAGAAGGGGATAGAAAAATTGAATATCGCTACTTTGCCGGAGGAAAGATGAGATTAACTCAGGAGTTCAAAAGTTCTCTTTTTATTTCTTTTTGGATACATCTCTTAACTTTTCTCATTTTCAAATTCACCTTTTCTCCCTCCCCGAGGGCGCATTTAAATAAAATAGAAATTTCTTTATTTGGTTCTCTTTTTGCGGATTATAATAAAAA
>JAMWCG010000041.1 GCA_023818555.1 Candidatus Omnitrophota bacterium | reverse complement strand
TAAGAGACTCTCTTTCTCCTGCTCAAATTCCTCTCTAATTGCCCTTTTTATCTGACTATCGGCCATCTTCTCAAGGTTATAAACTAAATAAACTCTATGAAGTCAAAAACTCTAAACTACTTAACCATCAAAATAATCATTGTGGCAATCACAAAGCCTAAGATGACCATTGTTTCCGGAAGAGCAATACTAATGATCACCGGACCAACCATCTCGGGCCTTTCCGCCAATGTTCCCATACCCGCAGAACCGATCCTGGCTTGAGCATGTGCTGTGGCTAAGGCAGAGATTCCTATAGCTATCGCTGCTCCTAAGGCTAAAGCTAAGGTATGCATAGACTCTCACCTCCTCTTTTAAAGGGCCGATACTTTTTACCCCCAGGTTCATAAAACTTGGAGAAAAACTCTACATAATGGAGTCTCAAGGATTGTATCGTCGGACTAAAGAGCGAAAGGATTAAATTAAGGATATGCATCAGACTGGCTACAATTATACCTAAAATTACATTGGGAAGCATTCCCCCTAAGGTATTAGCTACATGAGCCATCATCACACCGGCAATACCCAAAGCCATAATCCGCGCATAGGATAAAATATTGGCGAGACAAGAGACAGTCTCTAATGGGCCGAGGAATCCTTTAGCCAATATAAGCAAAGGTAAAGAAACGACTAATAAGGCTATAGATGGAGTGGAAAAGCCTTTGGGTAGAGTTTTAGAAAGAACAGCTAATAAAAAGAATAAACCAAACAAAGAAAGAATAAGTGAGAACCTTTCTAATATCTCTCTTCTCTGCTTCTGTCTTAGAGCTTGAATAAAACCTAAGACCAAACCTAAGAGGATATGGAATAAACCTAAGGAAATAACTAAAATCAAAAATGGGATGATATCCTTCTGGCGATGAAAGAGAATTGGATTTAGACCAAAGAATTTAGTCCCTAATTCACCAAAGAATTCACCAAAGAGTAGACCAAAGACGATGCTCAATAAAGAGACATAAGAAATTAACTTAGAGATAGTCCGAAGAATTGGTCTCTTTAGCCTTTTTAAAAATAAACTTAGAATCAACAGAATCAGACCATAGCCAAGATCACCGACAATTAAACCAAAAAAGATGGGAAAGAATATGGCTAAGAATTTTGTCGGGTCAAAAGTTCCATATTTAGGTGGCTGTAAGAAGGAGAGGAAGAGTTCAAAGGGCTTTATTGCCTGAAGATTTTCCAGTAATATGGGTATCTCTTCCCGGTGTTTGACCGATTTGGTGATATCCTGGAATATTATCTTATTCCCAAATTCTTTTTCCAAGATATTTTTAGTCTCTTCAAATCTTTCCTTAGGCAGCCATCCGGTGATGGTAATGGTGTATTTAGAGATGACAAAATTCTGCTGAAGTACAAGTTCATTGATTCTGTCTTCCAAAAGGAGTTTTACTGCATGTAAAAAGCAGAAATTTTGCTTGGCTAAAGTCTCAATTTTTTGGTCACAATTTGCTATCCTCTCGCCAATATTCTTCAATTTTTCTTCAATGAGTTTAACGCTTTTTTTAAAGGGATGGACAAAGTACTCTTGAGGTAAAGCAAACTTCTGAGTCCCTCTCTTAAATATTTCCTCATCGATATCCTTAGAAAATCTCTTCTCATAAAAGATAAGCGATACTACCCTCTTAGCATCAAAGTCCGAGAGATAGATATCAGTCTTATGTCTTATCTTTTTTTCGATTAACTCTTGAAAGTCCCTTAATCTTTTTACAAATTTTTTGGGAAAGACCAAAGCAATGCCTTCTAAATTCTCATATTTAGAGAAGTCGTATTTGGTCTGCAAAAATGCCTCAACTATCTTTTTGTACTGTGACTGAATAATCATCTGGGCATTCAATCTATCTTTCTCCTCTAAGAGAGATTTTACCCTCTGCTCAATCTCAAATACTTTGGTCTGTATCTCTAATATAGTCTTTTCTTCTAACTGGCGATAAATTTTATTTATATCTTCATTGCAGACGGCCCTAAGATAAGGGAGAATCTCCTTTATCTTTTTAAGGGTCTCTTCTATAAGTGAACTTTCTTGTTGTTCTTTCTCTTCTAATAAAACATGAGTCAATCCCGGCTGGAGAGCTTTGGGTATAGGAGTAAGTTCAATGTGTAAGGTGCCTAAATTATGTAAAAGAGAGATTATCTCTTGCTTTTGACTCTTTAACCCGGTAATCTGAACCTTTAACATCTCAGCAATCATAAAAGGGTAAGCTCTCTTATAACAGATTTAACCAATTCATCAATACTGTTCGGATCGATATTTTCTATCTCTTTAATCTTTTCTTCTTTTTCTTTTAAGACCCTCTCTTTTTCTTGACTAAGTGCTTCTTCTAATTTTCCTTGATATTCCTTGTCTAAAAAAGATAATTTTGCTCTTTCTTCTTCTAACATATCCTTTGCTTTCTTTCTTGCCTGATTAATAATTTCCTCAGCTTCTTTTTTGGCTAAGGACAACTCTTCCTGAAGCCTCTTTTCATACTCAATTATCTCTAAGAGTGTCTCATCCATCTTTTAAGCCCTATATATTTTAACACAGCATTCTTTATGGAGGGCTTGCCCAGATAGGGGCTCAGCCAAACAAGGCCGTAGAATAGCATCGGATGTCCCTCTGTCTTGGGCAGTTTTCCCTAAACCCCAGTGACCAAATCCATGCTGTAAACCGACAACTTCGGGATGGATTCCTTCAGTTAATTTTACTTTTGCCTTTACCTTACCGTAAGGTGATTCCACCCAGACTAAATCTCCATCTTTAATTCCTAATTTTTTTGCTGTTTCGGTATTTATCATTAATGGATTTTCACCTTTTAATTCTATAAGATAGGCATTATTTTGTGTTCGGGTATGGGTATGAGAGGCTTCTTTCCAGTTAATCAGATAGAAAGGATATTCTTTATCCGGTTGCCATCTGCGTGGTTCATATACAGGTAAGGGATTTACTGGCTTTCCCCAGGCATCCTTCATTTTAACTAAATCTGAATTATAGAATTCAACCTTTCCTGAGGAAGTAAAAAATCCCCTTACAACAGTTCCATCTTCTTTAAGCATCCCAATCTGCTTATCCTTTGTGCCATCCTTTTTCTTAGAGTAGACAATGTTTCCCTCTATAATTGTATCTGCTAACTTTTCTTGAGGTATAATATCTTTATATTTCTCATACCTTGTTCCTTTTTTACTTACCCAGACTGCCCCGGGCAATTTCTTTAACTCTTCCAAAGTTATTTTTGGCTCACCTTCTTTAAGCTCCTTGGATAAATATTCTTCATACCATTTTGTCTTATCTTCAATCCGCTCTCCGGAAATTCTCCCCTCCCAGAAGAATGCATTGCCATCTTCTTCTTTTAGACCTAAACGTCTACCTAACTCACAGACAAACTCATACTCTGTAGGCTGGCCAAAGAGAGGTTTTACTACTGGCTGTCTTAAACCTAAAACTGGCCAGGTTACCCAATGGGTATTTAGGTCGTATCTTTCTAAATAAGTGGTCCCCGGAATAACGATATCGGCCATCAATGCGGTCTCAGATAAGAATATGTCATTGACCACTACAAACTCTAAATTCTGCAAGGCTTTCTCAACAGTCTTTGTCCCCGGAACAGACATCATCGGATTCTGGAAAATAATCACCGCCATCTTTGGTTTATAAGGACCTCTTCCTTCGGCTAAACGGCTGAAGATTTCACAATAGACACCAGAGTTATGTCCAAAGGGATACAGATCTTTTAATTCATCAAATCTCTTCTCTTTTAAATTCTTTTTTGCAGTTTCATCCGGATGAACCTCAATGTGTTTATTCCCTTTCCTATCCGGAATCAGCAGTGTTCCCGGTCGGTCATAACCTCCCACTAAAGCGGCCAAAAGGGCAATTGCCCTACCTCCCTGAACTCCATTGGAATGGTGTCCCGGTCCTGACCAGACATCAACAACCTGTGGCTTTGTGGTGGCAAACTCAATAGCAATCCTTTCTACAGTCTTTGCGGGAACTGAGGTAATTTTTTCTTGCCATTCGGGAGTCTTATCCTTTACATATTCAGCATATTCTTCAAAACCCACAGTCCATTCTTTAATAAAGGTTTCGTCATAGAGTCTTTCCCGGATAATCACATTTCCCATAGCTAAAGCCATTGCTCCATCGGTTCCTGGTCTAATGGGAATCCATTCCTGGGCTTTATTAGCGGTATAAGAAAGATAGGGGTCTACGACGACCAACTTTGCCCCGTTCTCAATGGCTCGGGTAATGATGCGAGGTAGATATGACCACTTTGTTGCCGAGAGAGGATTCCAGCCAAAGAGCAAGATATATTTTGATTGGAAAGAATCCATCAGAGGCCGCTCATCACCCATGACCATTTTAAAAGAGGCCTTACGGGCAGTATCGCAGAGATTAGAGTGAATAGAATAATTGGGTGTGCCAAAGAGCTTACAGAAGTCATCCTGGATATGAGTAAAGGAATGGTCCTCAGAAAACCACAATAATTTATGCGCCTCACCATTATCGCGCAATTGTTTTAGTCTTCTTACAATCTCACTATATGCCTCTTCCCAAGAAATCTCGACAAATCCGGGATTAACAGCTATACCCTTTTTCGGATTAGTTCTTTTTAGGGGGTTTTTTATCCTCTCAGGATCATAAAGAGTTAAAATCCCAGCATTTCCTTTTGGACAGATACAGGTCCCCTCTTTTTCAATATTCGCAAAGAAATCTGTAGAGATATTGGAAAAATTATTGGGGTTATAGGGATTGGGTTCAATTTTAACTACTTTACCATCCACTACTCTCACCATTATTCCAGATTGACCTCCACACATATTACAGCAGGAAAAAATCCATTCTTCTTTAAATTTGGGTTTAGATTTTTTAGTAGTAGCATAAGCAAATTTGTTCAACCGATTTACTCCGGAAATTACTCCTGCAGTTGTCCCGACTAATTTTAGAAATTCTTTTCTGGTTAACTTCATCTCACACCTCCGGATGATAACTCTTGTATCTCTCAGTTACCTCTTGAATTGCCTTTTCTTTTCCTTCTTTCATCTCCCAGATCGAGATTACAGGAAATAATTTGGCAAAGATAAGGTAGAGTAAGATTAATCCCGAGAAACATGCTAAAGTGATTGACCACTCAACCCAGGTTGGATGGTATATCCCACGAGAGTAGGGGAGGCGAGGTTGAGAGAGGGTGGGAATAATCACCAAGAATCTTTCTAACCACATACCCACATTTACAAACATAGAGACAATAACTGTTCCTGTTATGGTGCGAGTTTTAGGATTGACTAAGATAAATAAAGGAATGACAAAACAAGAGATGACCATAAACCAAAAAAGCCTCGCATAATCCCCAAAGAACTTCTCCTTCACCACACTCATCTCCATCGGGTCATTCCAGTAAAAGGCAGATAAATACTCAGTAAAGGTAAAGTAGAACCAGAAAAGAGATAGAACTAAGAGCAATTTACCCAAGTTATTAAAATGGATGGGCTTTAATATATCTTCTAAGTGATAAAGTTTTCTTAAAATAGCAGAGATAATAATTACTGTCGCTACTCCGGAAAATATTGCTCCCACTAAAAAGTATGGCCCAATAATTGTCGTTCTCCAACCCGGTTGAACAGTCATACCAAATATCCAAGCCACTACAGTATGAACAGTAACCACCAACACAGTCAAAAAAACTGCCATACCTTTTTCTAACTTCTTCTGTTTCTCTGGCATTGCCTGCCAACCAAAGGATAATTTTCTATAGAGCCATCTCTTAAATTTAGAGACATCTGTTAACTTGTCTCTACAAATGGCTATGTCAGGAAGCAAGGCTAAATAAAAGAAGATAACACTACTTAATAGGTAGATACCGATACAGGTAACATCCCATAAAATTGGCGATTGAATTCTTGCGTATCGAATGACATTTAGAATCCGGCCAGGCCGGCCTAAATCTGCAACAATACTTACAGCAGCAAAAGGTAGACTGAAGACTGTTACGGCTTCTGCTGCGCGTGTCAGTGGTCTGCGCCACTCCGCATGTAAGATACGCAAAATTGCAGAGATAAAAGTCCCAGCATGGCTTATACCTACAAAAAAAACAAAGTTAGTAATATAGACCCCCCAAAGAACAGGCTTATTCATCCCGGTAACACACAGTCCAGAGATAAGTTGCCTAATCCAGGCAGAGAACCCTAAGGCAATAAAGAAAAGAAGAACCACCATAAGTAAACGGCCACCTTTGCCAAAAGTCTTAATCGGATTTAAAAGTTTTTCTTCTAGACTTACCATTTCCCGCCTCCTTTGACACCGCAAAAACAAAAATTTCACAAAAACGCAAATATTCTTTGCGTCCTTTGCGGTATTATTTTCTCTTTGCGATTTTGCGTTTATGCCTCTTTCAAATAATAGACATTCGGCTCAGTGCCCAAATCCTCTAATAATCTGTATGCACGACCAGACCTTACTAATTTTGAGACCGTAGATTCAGGGTCATTCAAGTCTCCAAAGTGTCTTGCCTTGGACATACAGGTTTGAACACAGGCAGGAAGATAATGCAGTTCTTCGTCTTTAATATTTCTCCCCTCTTTCTCTGCCTTTTCGATAACGCGTTCAAGCCGATGTATACAAAAAGTGCATTTCTCGATAATTCCTTTGTAACGGGTTTCAACATCAGGATTTAAAGCTTCTTTTCTTCCTCCATAGTCAGGTTTTTTCCAGTTAAAGTATCTTACTCCATAAGGACAAGCCAGAGCACAATAACGACAACCAATACAACGCTCATACCTCTGTAAAACTAATCCTTTTTCTTCATCGTGGTAGGTAGCACCTGTAGGACAGACATTTACACAAGGATGATTATCACAGTGAAAACAAGGTCGGTTAAATATTTTTTCTTTTACATAAGGATATGCACCTTCTTCTTTAAAGAAGACCTGATTCCAGAAAATCTTACGGTCATCACGATTTAATTCCAGAGGCACATTGTTCTCTACCTTACAGGCAATAGAACAAGAATGGCATCCTACACACCTCCTTAGATCAATGACCATGACAAAACGAAATTTTCGGTTTTTCTTTTTCTCTTTATAGGCATATACTTTTTTGGGTAGACTACTAACGGCTAAAGTAGCTACACCTAAGCCAGCAAGTCTTAAAAATTCTTTACGACTTAAGATTTTCTCCTCCATTAAATTACCTCCCCTTGCTAATTTTAAATTTAGAGTTAAACTCCTTAATTTAAAACTGGGTGGCTATAATTGCCGCGATTAAATCGTTATCTACTTCTTCCGTAGAAGGGCCGGATTCATCATTCCAATCATAACTGAGTTTAAGGATTGTATTCTCAGACCAGCGATAGCCTAAGCCTAAAGAATAACGTTCATATTTATTAGCGGTAACGGAGTTTAAAGAAGCAGTTGTATCTCCATCTAAGTCTACCCAACTATATCGAACTGCAGTATAAAATTTTTTAGTGAGATTTAAAGTTCCTTCCACAAATCCAAAATCTCCCGCCCTTTCTACTGCAGATGCTCCTACCACATCGTCTTGAAACTCTCCATAAGATAATCTAACAAACGCCTTACTATCCGAAAAAGCCGGTGGGTCTAAAGGTCTTTTACCTTTACCAAAGTCATAACGGGCATCAAGTTCCCAGACTTTCCTCTCCCAATCAGTAGCTCCTGAAGGAAGACTGCTTAACCCGGCAATAGAGAATTCAGAAGCAGACCTCTTAAGCCTTCCTGAATCATAATAACTACCCGAGA
>JAMWCG010000040.1 GCA_023818555.1 Candidatus Omnitrophota bacterium | reverse complement strand
TCCAGATGGGCAATCTTACGGAGAGTTTCTTCCTTTAGTTTCTGAAAAGCGTTGAGAGTTAAATTTTTTATTTTGAGGATTTCCTCTATCTTGTAAAAATTCATAAAATAGAGTTTGACTATTTCTTGCTCTTCCTTTTTAAGCCGATGGAGAATTTCTTCTACCTTTTCCTGATGATAACGATTGAAGAACTCATAAGGGACACATCTTAAGTAGCTATATTGAGTAAGTTTTCTCTGCCGGGGGTCGGAGGGGGTTTCCAGTTTTTTATATTCTTCCAAGATTTTCTTCCAGAACTTATTCTTAAGATAGAAGATAAAATTTTTACCATCAGTTTTTTCTGCATAAGCAAGGGTGCATTCTTTAAATACATTATAGATAAGACGGTGGAAGTCTTTGTCGGTAAAGGCACGGTAGTCTCCGTGGCAATAGAGTTTTTCTCCCTCAGGACGATTGACATAGCGGATACCTTCCGTAGTTAATAAGTAATCCCAGCAGGAGAAAGCCCATTGTAAGAAAGGTTGGAATTCACCCACCAGTTCATTGTAAGCACGGGTAAAACCTTCTCCGTCTCTTCTTTGCTGACTTCTCTGGATTTCTCTTAACAACTTGGAGATATTGCTCTTTCCCCGGCAGGAATTATTCAGTTTTGGTTGGACAAAAACTTGGGGAAAATCCAGTTCTAAATCTGGTTCTTCCGCAATTAAATTTTTCAACTGCGTATGGACATTCATCATAACCATCCCTGTAAGTCTTAGTTCTGCGGAAGGGGGGATTTGAACCCCCAAGACCCTAAGGTCACTACGCCCTGAACGTAGCGCGTATGCCAGTTCCGCCACTTCCGCTCTTATTTAATCATATCCTAAAAATATTTTTTTGTCAAATAGGTAAATTATTTTTGAGGTTCTTAGGGATGCTGAGAAGATAAAAATTTTTGTAATGTTTTCTTAGTTGCAGTTGTTTTATTAAAATGAAAGAAGATAGGTGAGCGAAATGGAGAGATACAAAAAGATAGTTTTATGTGGATGGGTTTATCTTCTTGTCCTTACCAGAGCGGTTTTTGCTTTTCCGGAATTTCCTTCTCTGAGAGGGGAATTACCTCCTTATTTAACTTACGGACAGAATAATTCCGTAAGAAGAAACTTTCCAGAAGATTTTTCTTTTCCTTTTCCTCCGGATGCAGGTTCTTCGGAGAGAAGGGAGCAATCTCTTCCTAATTATGCTGATGCCTGGCAGGAAGTGGAAAGGATTTTAAATACCCATTATGAAGATAAAGATAAACAGATTGAGGATTTAATTTCTGCCTTGAAGAAATGGGCAGAACTCTATAATCAAGAAAAAGACCCGCAAGGAAAATTGGTAAGGATATGGTTCCCTGAGGCAAACTCACTGGCACAGGTGGATTTTACGGCCATGGTCAGGAATTTAATGCAGAATCCATTTTATGGGAATCATCCTCTCTGGAGAGAAAGAGTGAATTTATTAATTGAAGCAGGTATCGGAGCAGGTTTATGGTATGGAGAAATCCCCCAAGGTTTTGCAGACGCACTTCCTCCGGCAACTCCCACAAAACCTCCGGAGATAACTCAACCGCGTTCTGACGAGATAAAAATTGAATGGGAAAAGATTGCTGATGCGGAGACCTACATTCTGGAGCTCTTAGATGAAAAAGGAGAAAAGATTATCCATACGATTGCGGGAATAAAGGAAAACTCTTTTACCATAAAACTCTCGGATTTGAGTAAGTACGGGCTGGAAGAAGGGAAAATTTATCGGGCGAGGATAAGGGGAGTGAATAAGAAGGGAAGAAGCGGAGAAGCCAGTCCAATGAGTGAGCCTTTTAAGATTGAAAAGGTAATCCAGTCCCCGGGAAAACCTCCCGCACCCAGAACTGATAAAGAGAGTTATAAACTTGATGAGTCAATTACCATTACCTGGAGTCCCGTAGAGGGAGTTATAACCTATAATCTTTACATCTTAGATGGGCAAGGAAAGGTAGTGAAGAAAATTAGCAATCTTACCGAGACCTCCTATACTGCTACAGGGAAGGAATTAGGATTAGAGGAAGGCAAGGAATATCGGGTAAGTGTAAGTGGATTAAATTCAGCAGGGGAAGGAGAAAGGAGTGAACCCAGTGAGGTATTTAAAATAGAGAAATCTCTTCAACCTCCCGCAAGGCCTGTAAAACCCCGAACCGATAAATCCAGTTATAAACCAGATGAAAAAATAGAGATTTCCTGGGATGTTGTAGAAGAGGCGGAAAGTTATAATCTTTATATTTATGACCAGTCAGGTAAGGAAGTAAAGAAAATTACCGGTATAAAAGAGACAAAATTGGTTACCGCTGCTCAAGAATTGGGCTTAGAGCAAGGGAACTATTATCTAAAGGTAAGCGCGGTAAACAAAGCAGGGGAAAGTGAGTTGAGTGAAGCAAGTGAGAATTTTTCCATTGTGCCTTCGGCAGTTCCCCAGTCTCCGGTTTCAGCTCAGCCCACCGGTCTTTCAGTATCATTGTCGGGAGATAGGACACAGGCGACAATAACCTGGCAGTGGTCAGGTGACCCAGGAGCAGAATTTGAGATTCAAATTGCTCCGGAAGGAGAGAATATAGAAAATGGGGAAATTATTTCTGTAGGGAAAGGGACCACTGCTTATACCTTTGAGAATCTTGGTCCGGGAACATATCAGGTAAGGTTAAGGGCAAAGGAGCCAGGGAAACAGCCCAGCCCCTGGACAGAGGTAGTAAGGTTTAGAATTTCCTCACCCCAACCACCTACTCCAGTTACCCCTCCGGGAACTCCTCAAGGATTAAAGGTTCAGGCAAGCCCTACGGAAGTGGTAATTACCTGGGAAAAGGTAGAAGAGGCAAATGGAGGTTATGAAATAGAGATCAGAGATGTTCAGGATAATTTAGTCCATACTTATCGCACCGCAAAAGATGCGGAGACTATCAGTTACCGTTTCAGTCCCCAAAATGTAGATGGAGGGGGCAAAAGACTTAACCCGGGCGAGTATAAGGTAAGGATGAGGGCAATAAAAGAAGAGCGCGGAGAAATAAAAGAAAGTGATTGGTCGGATTATGTCAATTTTATTATTCCCCAACCGCCGACACAACCCCAACCGCCGACACAACCCCAACCGCCGACACAACCCCAACCGCCGACACAAAACCCTACTGTGGGAGAGGTAAAAAATGTTAAAGCGACAGTAAGGCAGGATGGGCGGATAGAGATTTCCTGGGAGAAGATAGAGGAGGCAAATTATGGATATGAAATTTGGATAACTGGTCCGGGAGTTTCTGGGCCGGTAGGATTCTCACGGATTATTAAAGTTACCGACCCTAATATTACCAGTATTGTAAGACTCATTGGCAATAGCACGGACACTGAAAGGGGTTTAGGAATAACCCGTCCAGGAGAATACGAAGTTAAAGTAAGAGGTGTGAGGAAAGAGGTAGTTAATGGTCGGGTGAACTATTATTATGGAAATTGGTCAAAACCAGCAAAATTTGAAATTCGTACCACACCCAGCCAACCGCCCACACAACCTCAGCCGCCTACCCCCAGCCGGCAGGGTATACAAGTAGAATTTGGAATAAATCTTATAGATGGGACAGTTGATTTGCTGAACGAGTTAGAAAGACGAGCGGAGATAAAAGTAGTTTCATTTCCTTCTCCTTTACCTTATACTCCTACACAATTTTATATTAATGGAGTTTATTATACTTTGTATTCGTTACCTGAGAAGGTGAGAAGAGCTTTAGCTAACTTGCCCATTTATGCTTTTGGGAATCCCGTAGTGATTGAAGAAAATGGAAGAAGTTTTCCAATATTGGGTGCTACTTTTTATCCGGCTTCTGCCTCAAGAGCAGAGGATTTTAGAGTATACATGTTTTATAGTCCAGAATTCTATATCCAGCTGAAAAGAGAGAGGGGCGATGCTTCTTATTTCCAGGCAATTCTTTTCCACGAATTATCCCATGTATTATATAAAACATTTCTCAGTCCAGAACAACAAAGAGAATTTCAAAGACTTTACCGAGATTCAAAAGACGATCCCAATAATTTTGTGAGTGCTTACGCCATGACCAATGTAGAAGAGGACTTTGCAGAAACGATGCGTGCTTATTTTACCAATTCTATTAATATTCTTACCCGGGCTAAAGGGTCAAGTGTTCTCTTAGAAAAAATTAAATTTGTGGCGAATTTATTTAAAGAAGGAGATTATACTTATCTATTTGAAATTAGAGAAGAACCGGGTAAACTCCCAGAAATCTGGAGAGCAAAAGTGCGCATAGGTCCTGATGGATTACCGGTAATTAGCGGGGCAGTGTGGGAAAAAATAGGTTAAAATTTTCCCTCCCCTTGACAAATTGCTTAATTCGTGTTATACTTTATATAGAGATTAAGAAAGAATAAAATAAATACCATACAAAATGGAATGAAAAAAGGGATATTTTCTATCTTAGGTGGGATAGGAGGAATTTTTCTCCTTATTTCTTCTCTTTTTGCTTTTTATATAAGCGAAGAAAATAATAACTTTTTTCTTCCGCCCATACCTTCCGAATCACCTCCTTCTTTGGACACGAATTTTTTTAATACCTTAATGAATGGGAATAATAATTTAAATAGTTCAAATTCGTTTTTCTTTTCTCATTCTAATCCTGAGCCGGTATTGAATTCTTCCCCACTTCCTTCAGGCTTGGGAAATCTGGAGGGTTTAAATCTGGAGGTAAATAGAAATAATGAGCATAGTCTTTCGGGAAATCGTCTAAGTTTACCTTTAAGTTTACCTTCCTCTCAACTAAAGATAGACCTGAAATTGGGAAACGCTTTGAACTTACCTCACCTGAGTGTTTCTGCTCCAAATATTTATACAATCTTAGGTAGTTTAAATATTTCTCCAGAAGAAAATCATTCTCCAGAAACCCTAACCTTATTAACTTCTTTATTTCCAGTGCAAGTAAATAAAGAAGAGGAGGGAGAAGAAGCAGATTCTGCAGAAGAAAGCGAGGTGGGGAAAGAGAAAAGAAGGGAAGAATTATCTTTGCAGGAGGGAAGAGAGGCGTCTTCTGAAAAAGAAATAAGTAGTAAGAAAGAGGAGGAGAGTTCTGTCTCCAGGAGTCCTGCATCTCCGCAAGGAAATAATTCGGGAATTAATCTTGCAAAAATAGAAGCAGAAAGTCCCCATCAAGAGACTGATAAAAGAGTCAACGATTTTTTTATGCAGAATAATTCCCCTCCACTTAAGGAAAGAGAAGAGATAAAAACCACTGAAAAAGTGGAAGAAAAATTAACCTTTACACCTCAGCCTGTAGAGGTTAAATTAGGTTCTCCTTTACCGCAACAAAAAAAGGAGAACGGTAAGCCTCAAGAAGAAATAAGAGAGGAAGGGGATTTGCAAAAAGAGACAGATGACAACCCCATAAATCCTGAAGAAATTAAAGCAGAAATCAGAGAAAGGGAAGAAGAGGCATTACATAATATTATTGCTTTGAGCGTTTTTGGAGAAAATACAAAGAAGAGAGAGCAAGGTAATAATAAAAGTTTTTTAATTAGCGAGGAAATTGCTACCCGCTTTGCAGAGTTTCTGAAGGAGAAACTGGATAATTTAGTAGAAAAATTGAAGTCCCCTTTTAGTTTTAAATTAGAGAGGGAATTTATTTTCAATTTATTGAAATTACCCCCCAAAAAGGAGGATAATTAATAATGAAATGCGAAGTTAGAAAAATCTGGCTTTCCTATTATTTAGATGGCGGACTCTCCTTAAAAGAAAAGAAAAAATTAGAAGCACATCTTAAAACTTGCTCTTTTTGTGCCCAGGAGTGGAAAGATTTAGGGAGAATAAATTCTGCTTTAAAGTATTTAGAACCAGTGGAAGTTTCTCCTGATTATGACCTAAAATTTGAGAAAAGGCTTGCGGAGAGATTGGCGGAGAGGGAGGTTTTTTCCTTCAGTTTTATCCTGGAAAGGCTCAAGGCAGGTATAGAGAACCTGGGGAAAATTTTTGCCCCGCAACCGGTCTGGTTAAGAATTAGTTTAGGAGTAATTATTATCCTGGGTGGGATTTATTTTGCTCAGCGAGCAGGAGAAGTAGGCTTACCCCAGGTAATTTTAGCCAAAGGTGAGGTAAGAAGTTCTTTTTCCGGTAAGCATTGGCAAAATTTAAAGGAAGGTAAATCTTTGCGCAGAGGAGCGCTTATCTCTACTGAAGCGGGGAGTTTTTTAGACATAGAACTTAAGGGATTATGGAAGTTACGCATAAAGGAAGATAGCGAGGTAAAGCTGGTGAGTATTTCTAAGCGGGATAAAAGGATTCCCACTGAGGTTCTGGTGAAGAAGGGGAAGGTTTTAGTGGACATTGGTAAAGGATTCAAGGGGAGGGAGTTTTTTGTAGAGACGGAGAGAGCAAGAGCAGTGGCTTATGGAACGCGTTTTGGGGTAGAAGTAGATGTAAAGAATGAGCGGATGTGGTTAGGGGTTTGGGAAGGAGTAGTGGGTCTGGAGAATGAGAAAGGTAGTGTATTGGTAAAGGCAGGGGAGAAGAGTCTTGTTTTTTCCCGGGAGAGGCCGAGTAGACCTTTGGCTTTAAGTAAAGAGGAAGAGGGTATACTCAGGGAGATAGAGAAGATTGGGAAGATAATTGTTTCTCTGGCTTTGCAAGATACTCCTCTGCGGGTAAGGGAATTTTTGCATCAGCCGCGTTTTTATACTTATGGGAAAGAGCCACGAGAATTACAGAGCCAGTTAGCGCGGATTATCGGGATATTAAATCAGGCGCTCAGGGATAAAGATAGATTTTTGCATGCGGAGGTGATTAAGAATTTAGAGGGGCTTGTGGAGAAATATGCCTATGCGGAGTTAAAGGTCTTTTTGGGAGGATATTATTTCTGGTTAGATAATTTAGAGAAGGCAGAAGAGATATTCCAGGAAGTAGCTGAAGAATCTCCTGCCTTTGCTTCTTTTTGCTGGTGTGCTTTGGGAATAATTGCGGAGGAAAAGGGAGAGAGAGAAGCAGCAAAAGAATTTTATCATAGAGTTATCGCGGAATATTCGGAAACTCTGGAGGCAAAAGAAGCCCAAGAAGCCTTAAGAAGATTAGAATAATCCCTTTCTTCACTCCAGTGTTCAATAGATAGTGTTTTTCCTGCTTTAGGTCCTCAAGAAAGATACAGGTTCGGTCGGTATAATTGGATGTCTGGACTTGACCCCAATAATTATGCCCGCATTTACGGAATGGTAAACCGCAAATATAATTGATTATAGAAGAAGACTATGGTATATTTTTAAAATATGGAGAAGACGATTGCCACCCATAGGTCAGCAAGAAGGGATTATGAGATTTTAGAGACTTATGAAGTAGGAATCGCATTGCTGGGAGCGGAGGTAAAGTCTGTTCGCGAAGGGAAGGTGAATATAAGGGATAGTTTTGCTAAGATAGAAAATGGAGAAGTTTTTGCCTATAATATCCACATCAGTCCCTATGCTTATTCACGCCTCACTGAAGAGGATGCGACAAGGAGACGAAAACTACTTTTACACCGGAAAGAAATTGATAGACTTATAGGGAGGGTGAAAGAACGAGGTTTTACCCTGATTCCTTTAAGATTATATTTTAAAAATCAGTGGGTAAAAATAGAACTGGCTTTAGCGAGAGGAAAGAAATTATATGATAAACGCGAGGAAATTAGAAGAAGGGAAGAAGAACGCAGATTAAACAGGATAATCAAATCAAGGAGGAAAAAATGATTTTAATGATTGACAATTACGACTCCTTTACTTATAACCTTGTGCAGTATCTGGGAGAGTTGGGAGAGGAATTAGTTGTTTATCGCAATGATAAAATTACCTTAGAAGAGATAAAAAAATTAAAGCCTAAACACATTGTAATTTCTCCC
>JAMWCG010000039.1 GCA_023818555.1 Candidatus Omnitrophota bacterium | reverse complement strand
ATAAATGAAAAGTTGTTACAGACTCAGAATTTACTTTCTCAGATAAAGGAGGAGAGAGAGAATTTAAAGTCAGAGAATTCTCTTTTAACAGAAAAGGCGAAAAATCTTGAAGCACAGATTTATAGTTTGAATGAAGAGAAATTGGAACTGGAAAGAAGGCTTTCCTCCCTTACGGAATTAAGAAGAGCCATAAGAGAGATAAAATTAAAAACCCAGGCAGAAAAGAGAGAAGCTCTGAAACAGAGAGATACCGAGGCGCTTCTTTATGGGAACCGGGGATACCTCATTAGAGATGGTAAACTTACCCTTCACCCCAAATACATTATTCGGGTTCTTCCCCCACAGATGCTCCAGAAATGAATGATTTAACCAGTAAGCCGATACTCATTTCCCAAGAGGAAGGTCTTTATTCTTTTAAAAAATGGCTTTCTTCGCCTCTTTCTGCTTTCTTTTCTCAGAGGAGATTAGATTTTCGTAGGGAGGAAAATCTTAAATTTCTATGCCAGAAGTTAGGCATAGAGAGGGAAAATTTAATTCTTCCCCATCAGGAACACAGAGGTAATGTGGGTTGGGTAGATTTAGAAAATAAAAAATTTTTTTCAGATGCCTTGATTACTAAAGAACCCGGCCTTGCCATAGGGATACTTACTGCTGATTGCTTCCCCATTTTTCTTTACGACCCCCTCACTCCTGCGGTAGGGATTGTGCATGCGGGCTGGCGAAGCACTAAAGAGGAGGTCCTTATAAACACAATTCTTAAGATGCAAAGATTTTTCTCTACCCGGCCACCTCATTTACAGGTTGCCATTGGTCCAGGAATAAGGAAATGTTGTTATGAGGTAAAAGAAGACCTGAGAGCATATTTTTCTAAACATATTCAGGGAAGAAACGGAAAGCTTTTTCTGGATCTTCAATCTGCCAACCTTGAGCAGTTGCATTCCTTGGGGATAAAGGAGGAGAATATCCTTGATTCAGGAATTTGTTCTTTCTGTGAAAACCAGAGTTTCTTTTCTTTTCGCAAAGAGGGAGAAAATGTCGGGAGGACAATCTCGGTAATTATGTTGAAGAAGTAGATGAAGATAAAATTCTTAGGAGGGGTAAAAACAGTCACCGGTTCGCGCCATCTTCTGGAAGTAAAGGGAAGAAGGTTTCTCTTGGACTGTGGCTTATTTCAAGGGAAACGAGAGGAGGCGCGCAGGATCAATGAAAATCCCCAATTGGATTTATCCTCTCTCTCAGCCATTATCCTTTCGCATGCCCATATAGACCATAGTGGAAATCTTCCCACATTTGTCCGTCAGGGATTTGGGAACTGTATTTATTCTACCTTTGCCACTTATGATTTAGCTAATGCAATGTTAAGGGATTCTGCTTATATTCAGGAAAAAGATGCCGAATTTTTGAATAAGAGATTGCGGAGAAAGAGAGAACCTTTAGTTACCCCCTTATATACGCTTAAAGATGTTGAGGAGGCTTTAAAACTTTTTATGGGAATGGGCTATCATAAGGTTTTTAGTTTGAATCAGGAAGTAAAGGTAGAATTTTTTGAAGCGGGGCATGTCCTGGGTTCTTCCCTAATTCTTCTGGAAATTACGGAAAACAGAATTTATCCCCGCAGACTGGGTTATATCGTGGATTTAGGAAGAAAGAATTTACCATTTTTAAAGGAACCGGAATTTATCTCTGATTTGGATTATATGATAATTGAATCCACTTATGGAGGGCGCTATCATCCCGAGTTTTCCGAAGTTAAAAAAGAATTATCAGCAGTAATAGAACGCACCTTTAAGCGAAAAGGGAAAATCATTATTCCTGCTTTTGCTTTGGAAAGAACCCAAGAGATTATCTGGTCTCTGAATGACCTCACGAACAAGGGCTTGATTCCGGAACTTCCGGTTTATGTAGATAGTCCCTTAGCCATAAATATTACCGATATTTTTCGGTTACACCCTGAATGTTTTGACCCAAAAACAAAAAATATGCTTTTAATGGGACGCGACCCTTTTGGCTTGGGAAATATTATCTATACTCGCTCTAAGGAAGAATCACAGGCACTCAATGAATTAAAAAAGCCTGCTATAATTATTTCTGCCTCAGGGATGTGTGAAAGCGGAAGGATTCTTCACCATTTGAGGCACAACATTGAAAATCCCAAAAATACTATTCTTATTGTGGGTTATATGGCTCAGAATACACTGGGGAGAAGGATTGTAGAAAAAGAAAAGAAGGTAAGAATTTTTGGAGAAGAATATAAACTTAAAGCAGAAGTGGTAGTGATGAATGCCTTCAGCGGACATGCGGATAGAAACGATTTACTCAATTATGTAAAGAAAGGGAAAGGTTCTTTAAAGAAAGTATTTGTGGTTCATGGAGACCCGGATCAGTCTGAAGCCTTAGCAGAGGGGATAAAAGATTTAGGTATTAAGGAAGTTTATGTACCGGAAACGGGAGACGAAATAGAATTATAATCAATTCGTTATTGCGATTGGATTTGTTATGAGAGTAGTAATTCAAAGAGTAAAGGAGGCAAGGGTAATTGTAGAGAAAGAAACAATTGCTCAAATGGGGAAAGGAATTTTGGTTTTTCTGGGAGTAGGTAAGAATGATGGCCAAGAAAATGCAGTAAAACTGGCAAAAAAGATTTCCCAATTGCGTATCTTTGAAGATGGAGAAGGGAAGATGAATCTCTCAGTTCAAGATATAAAAGGCGAGGTCTTAGTGGTTTCCCAATTTACCCTTTATGCGGATTGCGAACATGGAAGACGTCCATCCTTTGACCCTTGTGCTGAACCTCGGAGAGCAGAGGAACTTTATAGTTTCTTTATCACCGAATTACAAAGACAGGGTTTGGTGGTAAAACAGGGAAAGTTTGCCGCCAAGATGGAAGTGGAACTTATCAACGCTGGCCCAGTGACCTTTATTTTAGAAACCTGAGATGGAGATAAAAAAAGAAAATCTCTTTGTCCACATCCCCTATAGAATTCTCTTGAATAACTTAGAGAGGTTGATTGATTTCGGCTTAAATGTAGAAGTCTATATTGATGGAGAGGGACTGGATACCTATACTTTAAGAGAAATTGATTTAATCAATTCTTTTTTTGAAAAGATTGGGCTTAAAAAGATTATACACGGCCCAATATACGATTTAAATCCCGGCTCTTTAGACTCTCAAATTCGTAATGTTTCTCAAGAAAGAATTAAACAGACAATCTCCTTTTCTGAGAAATTAAATTCAGACCATATTGTTTTCCATCACGGTTTTAATCACATCTATTATAAAAATCACCGGGAAAAGTGGCTGGAGAATTGTTTGGTTATCTGGGAGCCAATCGTGGAGTATTGTTTGAAAAAAGAGATAAATCTGGCAATAGAAAATTCCCTTGACTCTGAACCGAGTATAATCTTAGAACTGATTAAAAAAATAAACTCTCCCAATTTCAAAGCCTGTTTTGATATCGGACATTTTAATGCCTTTGGAGAAAAATCCCCCTTAGAGATATTTCAGGAATATCCCCCAGAAGTTATTGCCGAGATCCATCTTTCCGATAACGGGGGTGATTTTGATAGTCATCTTGCCTTAGGCAAGGGGAAGATTGACTTTGAAAAATTTTTCTTGCTAATTAAAGAGAGAGGGATTTCACCCCTCATTACCCTTGAACCACATTCCTTAGAAGATATAAAGCCGTGTTTTGAATATCTATCCCGATTTAAAGATTAAAAACAAATTTATTTAATCTATGCTGGAGAAGATTATCAATTTATTACGCAAGGAGAAAGGATATCTCTCCGGAGAGGAAATCAGTGAGAGATTGGGGATAAGTCGAGCAGGTGTTTGGAAGCAGATAGAGAATTTGCGTAGCCTTGGTTATGAGATAGAAGCTTTTCCTCACCGGGGTTATCGCTTAGTCAGTGCGCCTGATAGATTATTACCTGAAGAAATCTCCTGGGAATTGGGAACCGAGTTTATGGGGAGGAATATTTTTTCCTTTGAGACATTAGACTCCACGATGGATTTTGCTTATGAATTGGGAATAAAAAAATTTCCTGAAGGAACCATCGTCTGTAGCGAAACCCAGAAAAAGGGTCGGGGAAGATTGGGGAGAAATTGGTTTTCTCCAAAGTATAAGGGATTGTATTTTTCTATTCTCTTAAGGCCAAAAATTCTTCCTCAGGAGGCTTCCCAATTAACTATCCTTTCTGCAGTAGCGGTGAGCACTGCGATTAAAGAAATAACTGCTCTGGAATGCTTGATTAAATGGCCCAATGATATTTTAGTTAATGGAGAAAAAGTAGGTGGAATCCTTACTGAGATGCAAGCGGAGATTGATGCAGTGAGGTTTGTAATTATCGGGATTGGGATAAATGTCAATACGGAAAAGAGGAATTTACCCCCTCAAGCCAGTTCTTTGAAGGAGGAAAAAGGGGAGAAGGTCTCGCGCATAGAATTGTTCAAGGGTATTTTACAGAAGATAGAAAAATATTATCTTTTGTTTCAAGATAAGGGTTTTTCTCCCATTCTTCAAGAGTGGAAGAGACACTCCTCCATTTTGGGTCATCAGATAAAGATAATCGCTCACTCCAAAACCATTGAGGGAGAGGCGATAGATTTAGACTCCCAAGGGGCTCTTCTGGTGCGCAAAGATTCAGGCTTTATTGAAAAAGTTCTGGTGGGAGATGTGATTAAGGTATATTAAATGTAAACCAAATATGGAAATTTGGTTGACAATCTTTTTATCTTTTTATAACATATCTGTATGCTTTATTTCTCACTTAGTCTTTGTTTGCTCTCTCTTTTCTCCATTCTAATTTCTCCCACCTCTTTTGCTCAAGAAATCTATTTAGACCCCATCATCGTCACTTCTTCCCGTCTGGGAGGAAAGAATTTGCGCGTGGGAGATGCCTGGAATTATAAACAGATAGAAGATTATCCGGTCTATTCCCTCCCCGATTTATTAGGGTATTTCCCTTCTGTAGATATGCGTAAGAGAGGTGTCTATGGAATTCAAGGAGATTTGAGCATCAGGGGTTCAAATTTTGAGCAGACCTCCATTCTTTTAGATGGGATAAATTTAAATGACCCCCAGACCGGACACCATAACTTTGATTTACCTTTAACCCTGTTTGATATTGAAAGGGTGGAGATTTTAAGAGGTCAGGGTTCAAGTTTATACGGTCCGGGTGCCTTTGGCGGAGCACTAAATATTATTACCAAAAAACCTAAAGGCAAGAAGTTTATTTATGAAGCCTCTCGGGGAGAATACAATTTATGGACTCAGGGCCTTTCTTTAACTTATCCTTTCCCAGGATTCACTTCGCGCTTCTCTTGCGAGTATAAACAGTCTTCCGGCTATAAACCCGAGACCGACTTCATCCAGCGTAACTTTTATGGAGATATAGTTAAAGAAGTAGATAGAGGAGAGATTGATTTTGTTTTTGGATTTATGGATAAGGATTTTGGGGCAAGTAATTTCTATTCCTCTTTTTTCCCCCGAGAGGAAGAACATACCCAGACGCAATTTAGCCGAATAAGTTTTCTCCAGGGCGATACCCAAGTGTCTCTATATTATCGCCGACACTGGGATAATTTTTTATTGGATAGAACAAGGCCTGGATGGAATGAGAATGTGCATACTACCTATATTTATGGAGGACAATTTATAGATAAAAAAAAGACCAATTTTGGGAAATTGGTCTGGGGTTTAGACTTTGTTTACGATAAAATTACTTCTACAAAATTAAATAAACATTCTCGCAATCGGGGAGCGATATTCTTAGAATGGGAAAATGATTTTAGAGAAAAATATATTTTAAATTTAGCCTTAAGAGAAGACCATTATTCTGACTGGGGAGGGGAATTTAGTCCCAATTTAAATTTTGGTTATCTGATTGATGATGGTTTAAAACTCCGCTCCTCAGTTGGCCAAGCCTTTCGCGTTCCCTCTTACACTGAACTCTATTATCAAGATTCGGCTAATATGGGGAATTCGAGTTTAGTTCCTGAACATGCCTTTTCCTGGGAGGTCGGTTTAGATAAAACACAAGGCAATAATTTATTTGGGATTACCTTCTTTAAACGTAAGACGCGTAACACCATTGACTGGGTGCGTGAGAATAATGCATCAGCCTGGCAGGCCGCAAATATTGGAGAGATTTTTCTTAAGGGGATAGAATTGGATTATAAATTTATTAACCCAGATTTAAAAAATAGATTACACAGATTAAGTAATATCTTCTCCTTAGAACGGTTTGCTTATACCTATATAGAATCTGACCGAAAGGCTGAGGTTAGTTTATCCAAATATATCCTTGACCATCTTCAACATCAATTTGTTTTAGGTTTTCGTAATCTGTTACCTTTGGGATTTACACAGGTATGGAATTTAAATTATAAAGAGCGGGCGGAAGGTAGCGGTTGGTTTGTTTTAGATTCACGCATAGTAAAAAGAATTTCAGAAAAAAAATTTAATTATGAAATTTTCCTTGAAGGAACAAATCTCAGCAATGCCAATTACCAGGAGGTATCCGGGGTATCTCTGCCAGGAAGATGGTTATCCCTTGGTATAAAATTTGAATTTTAATTAAAATTTTTCTTGACATAATTTCCAATTATCATAAAATAATATGCAAGTGGAATAGAATTAAAGGAGGCGTAGTTAATTAAAATTGGATAAATTGTTTTGCAGGAAAAGGGGCATAGGTAATATGCCTCTTTTTTTTAACCAGGAGCGATGGTTTTTTGAAGATGGGTAAAATTGTAGGTCTAACTTATGATTTAAGAGAAGATTATACCTTTAAAGAAGATGACCCCCCGGATGCTAATGCTGAATTTGACCACCAGCACACCATAGAGGCAATAGAAGAGGCTTTGCGGAAAGGAGGTAATCGAGTAGTCCGGATTGGAAATGTCTACAACCTTCTCAAAAAGTTAGAGGAATTAAGATTGGACATTGTTTTCAATATTGCCGAAGGTATTTATGGAAGAAATCGTGAGTCTCAGGTTCCCATAATCTTAGAACTGAAGGGGATTCCTTTTGTGGGCTCAGATGGACTTACCTTGGGAGTGACCTTAGATAAACTTTTTGCCAAGAAGATTTTCTTTGCGGAGGGAATTCCTACGCCCCGTTGTTTAGAAATTGCTCACCCCGATAGAGTGAAAAAAATTAAGCTCAATTTCCCCCTCATTGTTAAACCCCGCTACGAAGGTTCAAGTAAAGGGCTTTCAGTTGACTCAGTGGTTAAAGATATAAAAAGTTTGCGTGACAGAATAGATTATATCGTAAGAGTCTATAAACAACCTGCCTTGATAGAAGAATTTATAAAAGGTAAGGAATTTACTGTGGTAGTGTTAGGCAATAATCCTCCCCAAGCGCTTCCTCCCGTACAGATAAGTATAGATGGAAAACTTGACTTAGGAGAAAATATCTATACCTTTGCACACATTCGTTCAGATTCTTTAAAATATATCTGTCCTGCTAAGATTTCTTCTCGTTTACGGAAAAAGATTGAGAATTTAGCGGTGGCAGTTTACCGGGCTACAGAATGTCGGGACTTTGGCAGGGTAGATATTCGGGTTGACGAAAAGAATAATCCCTTTGTCTTAGAGATGAATCCTCTACCCAGTCTTTCTTGGGAAGATGTTTTTCCTCTCGTAGCCAAAGAGATGGGCTGGGAATACAGCGAGATTATTAACCGGATTTTAAATTATGCCTTAGAAAGGTATGGACTTTTATGAACATCCTTATTATTTATAATCTAAAACGGAAGAATTTTCCCCCGGGCATTCCCCGCGATTTTTATTCCGAATTTGATTCTTATAAAACTGTCCAGGCGATTGCTAATGCCCTGAAGGAGAAAAGACACAGGGTTATGTTGAAGGAGGCGAATATAGAACTTCTTGGTTATTTAACTAAGCATAGAAGAAAGATAGATTTTGTTTTTAATATTGCTGAGGGTATAAATGGTTTCCCTGGAAGAGAATCGCAGATTCCCGCAATCCTTGATTTCCTTAAAATTCCTTATACTGGATCAAATGTTTTGACGATGGCGATTGCCTTGGATAAGTTTTATACGAAGAAATTGTGTCTTACGGAGAAAATTCCTACTCCGAAATTTCAATTTTTTCTTACCGGAAAAGAAAGACTTGATTCCACACTGCAGTTTCCTTTAATTGTTAAACCCAATGCAGAGGGTTCTGCCAAAGGGATTACCCGGGATTCGGTAGTGTATAATAAACGCAGTCTCTATGGACAGAT
>JAMWCG010000038.1 GCA_023818555.1 Candidatus Omnitrophota bacterium | reverse complement strand
CCCAGATAACTTATGCCTAAAAAGAGCACAAAGATTAGATAAAGGAGAAGAGTGTTTTTTATTACCGAAATAAATTCTAAAGGATAATCATAATATCTTTGAGCAGTCTTTATATTTTCGTAGATCAAGGGTAACAAAAAAAAGGTAAAAAGAGATAGCGGAGGAATTATCTTTAAAATTATTCCCAAACCTATGAGGATAAAAACAGAAAGCAAAGTCAAACTGAACAGTCTTACTGCATTTTCTCTTCCCAGTCTTACCACAATATTCCTCTTCCCCACCAGTCTATCCTGATAGTAATCGGGTAGTTCATTAGCCAAAGCTAAAACAAAAATTAATAAACCCAAAATTAAAGAAACAAAAATTGGCAAAAGATCAATTCTCTCTGTCTGTAGATAATAACTTCCTAAAACCATAAGAGGTCCGTAGGAGAGGGCAATGACTAATTCTCCTAATCCCCGATATGCCCATTTAATTGGTGGACCTACATAGAAATAGGTAGCTAAAAATCCTAAAAAAGAGAATAGAAGTATTAGCCTGCCAATCTTAAAGGTAAAATAAAGGCTAATAAAGAAAGCCAAGAGGAGGAAGCAAAGAGCTAAAGGGAGAAAATAACCTGGGATATTCGGGTTTTCTTCTGAGAATATTCTCTCTCCCCCACTTTTTCTATCAAAATATTCATTGAGAAGTTCCACAGCCGCTAATACCAGAGCAATTCCTAAAAATCCCCAGCAGAAATAATGCCAATTTATCGTTTTATGAACATGCCAGGCAATTACTTGGCCTAAAAGGTAAGGAATTATCCCGGCCCAGAGAAAGAATCTGTATCTAATTAAACGCAACAACTCTCTAACTCTATAACGCAATAACCCTAAATCTCTCTCCATCTATTTGCTTCTGCTAAAAGTCTCGGTTGGGCAATGACTTCTTTGGCAAACTTTATCACCTTGGGATTCTGCCATGCCTTTTTGTAATTCTCCCAGACTTGTTCCAGAGTATCTTTTTTTAAATCTCCACAGATAAACGGTAATGGTCCGATGAGTTTTACTTTTCCATTGGGTAAAACCAAAAGGCTGGCAGCAGGAAACTTTAATCTATATTTTAATTCCTCAAGCACATCATAGGGATAGTAATACACTTTCATTCTACCATCATAGTGGGCTATCTTTTCATTTAAACTTTTGAAAAAATACTCATAATCTTTCTCTGAAGGACAGAGAATCTCCCAGTTTTGTGCAGCCCGACCAATTCTCATAATCTTACCCGTATAAACGCCATATACACCTAAGGAATAAGCCAGATCAATCAATTGACCGATTTCACCAATATTGAATTTTGTGGGGACAAAAACAATTTCCGTATTTACACCTTCTTTAATCAAAATCCGCAGGCTGGAGACCACTTTATTCCAATTGCCACGCAGTCTTAACCTCTCATGAGAATAGGCAGTTGCACCATCAAGACTTACCTGGACAGAACGAAATCTTAATTGTGCAATTTTTTTTGCTTTTTCTTCATCAATAAATTCGCCATTGGTCTCCACCTTTAAACTGATATTATCTTTTCTTAAAAATTCACAGATGGAAAAGAAATACGGATGTAGTAAAGGTTCACCACCAGAAAGGGCAACATAGGGAATATGGAGATTAACGACTTGCTTCAGGAAATTAAATATCTCTTCTCTGTTCATTTCTCCGGGAATACTCTGGCCTGCCTCTTCGCAACAGTGAAGGCATTCTAAGTTACAAACAGAATTAATCTGCCAGGCAATAAAGAGGGGGGATTTTAAGTCCTTAAAGTTAATTGACTTCATTGAGTTATTGAGTTGGAAATTAAGAGATTATTTTCTTTTAATTGTTCAATAAAACTTACTACATCGTTTTTTATTATCTGCCTGTCCGTAGCACTATAGTTATCGGTTAGACTATCTACTATCTTTTCAAGAGAATATCCTTGATTTAATAAGTTAAGGATTTCTTTCCCGCTTTTATTGGTCACAAATACCTTTTCTCTTAACGTCTCAAAGATAACCGCACCAAATTTCTCTTCTCTTATTTTTACGTGCTCAGTAAAATTCATTTATGTAAACCTAATGTATGGTTGTGCCATTATTTTTTCTGAAACATCCTCTAAGTTCGGCTTTTCCCACTTTTGTCTTCTCTGATTATTTTTCTGCTTATTCTTAGGTTGTGGGTGATTACTCTTTCCTCTTTTCATCGCTTCCCTCCTTCTTTTATTCAATCTTTTGTTGTTTTATTATATTACTTTCAAAAATATTCGCAAGTGCCAAAAGACCCAAATTATTAAAAATAAAAAGACCTAAATTTCTCTAGGTCTTTAGTCCTATATTAACGGGCCTACCGAACCTCAATCAGAATGGCACACCGACAATCATTCTGGTCTGTAAATCGTCGGTTCTTTTGTTCATTCCAAACACTACACCTAATGAAACAAAGAATTTTTTACCCGTAAACGAAAATGTCGGTCCCAAAGCAAATTTATCTCTGGTATAATTACCTTATCTTTTGCCAGAATGAGTTTTACCTCAGCAACATTTGGTTTATGCCAGTTACTGGCATCGCGGATATATTCAAAATAGATTAAAGGGTCAACCATAAACTGCCCTTTCTGACCAAACCGATATCTACTCCGGACCTTAAATCCTTCATATTCAGAGTCATTCTCCAATCTTTTATTTTTAAACTTCCACATCTGATATATGGCAATATCCCATTTATCAGTAATGCCATATTCTAACTCTAACCACTGTTTGAGTGTATTTATATTTGACCTATTGATATCGCGCACTTCTGTGGTAAGGTAGTATTCAACTTCCCACATCCCTTTGGGCATCGTCATGTATTCATAAGTCCAGACATAACTTCTCCTATCCGCATAACTTGAAGGGGTAAACGCAAGAGTTAATCCTAAACAGAGAATGGCTAATAAATACTTATATTTCCACGAACCTACCGCATTTGGTACAGATTAAATGGTCATGATGCTGGTGACCATAGAGATGTTCGTATCTGGTTGTACCATCATCAAATCTTAACTCCCGGCAAAGACCGCATTCACAAAGCAGTTTAAGCGTGCGGTATGTTTGAGATTTTTAGTCTCAAGAAAATCATTAAATATTTTCTCCTCTTTCTCCCAGGCCATATATGCCCCTCTATAAAATTATGATATTGAAAATCGTTATCAGAATATATGTATGGAAAGATTTGTCAAGATATTTTGTATTTTATTGTTCTATATTTATATTCCCTTTTCTAAGGCATAAATAGCGGCTTGGGTGCGGTTATTGACATGCAGGGTTTGGAAGATGTTGCTGATATGATTCTTAACTGTTTTTTCCGAAATTCCTAACTTCTGGGCTATCTCTTTATTCGTGCCTCCCAAGGCAATCAAGCGCAAGATTTCTTTCTCCCTCTCCGTTAAATCATTATAGAATTTATCACCTTCTTTTATTTTTCTTTTATCCAGTAAGGCAAATTCCTTTAAAACTTTAGTTGCAATCACCGGCTGAATTAGCGCCTCACCCTTGTAAACTCTGCGAATTGCTTCTATCAACTCATCAAAAGATGCGTCTTTTAGTAAATAGCCCATTGCACCTGCTTTAATTGCTTGAAAAATGTGTGGCTCGTCTTCGTATACAGTAAGAATAATGACCTTGGTATGGGGCAGTAGCTTTTTAACTTTATAAGTAGCAGAAACTCCATCCATCTGGGACATACCGATATCCATCAATATTACATCAGGGCCGGTCTTTCTTAACATATCTAACATCTCTTGCCCATTACTTGCCTCGCCTACTATCTGAACATCTTCTTCTAATTCTAATAATTTTTTTAGCCCCTGGCGAAAAAGGGTATGGTCATCACAAAGGAAGACTCTTATTTTATCTGACATATTAAATCACCTTTCTTCTAAGGGTATATTCACATAAACCTGGGTTCCCTGGTTAAGTCTGGAATTAATGAGTAATCTTCCTCCTAAGGAAGTTGCCCTTTGTCGCATACTGACTAAACCCAATTTCCCGAGACCGGAAGAGGATAATTCTGTCTCATCAATATCAAAGCCTTTGCCATCGTCCCGGATATCCACAACTAAATTTTTATTCTCCTTATATAAATCTATCAGCACATTCTTTGCCTGGGCATGCTTTCTTACATTGGTAAGTGCTTCAGCAATAATGTAAAAAATTGACCTTGCCTTATGCGCTGGAATGGTATACAGGAAATCAGAGATGTTCAATTTAATATTGATATTATTCTCCTTCTGATAATTTTTTATATAATTATTTAAGTTATTTATTAAATCAAAATCCGCATCTTTTGTGGTATGCAGATCAGAGATAACCTGACGTGCCTTATTTAAGATGCCTTGGGTATTTTCTTTTAAAGTTTCTAACTCCACAAGGGCTTTAGAAGGATTAAACTTAAAAAGTCTCTCGCAGAGTTCAAGCCTCTTGATGATATTCACCAAATCCTGAGCTAAGCCATCGTGAAACTCCATAGCAATCCTTTCTCTTTCTTGCAAATAACTCAACCTCTTTATTGTCTCAATCTTTTCTTTTAAATCTTCAACCATCTTATTGAATGAATCAGCCAAAATCCCAATCTCATCATTTGTTTTTATATCCACCCTGGAATTTAAATCTCCTTTCCCAACCCGGAGAGCAAAATCTCTTAATTTTATAATCCGATAAGAGAGGAAAAGCCCCAGAGTCGTGAATATCAAAATGCCTATCCCTAAACCGATAAATATAACTGCTGCCAAATAATAATTTATCTTACTGAATTCGGCAATATCTGCTTTACTTGACTCCAAAGAAACGCCTAAGTGCAGTTCACCCAATTCTCCTGCTAAAAGAGGAAGAGCAATATCATAGACTCTTTTGCCATTGGCGAAGAATCTGCTTATGCTATATAAATCTTGATTGGGATTATTTATCCTATACTTAGGTGCCCCCTTAGAAAGAGGATTTATCTTCAATAAAGCCCGGGGGAATCCTTTTTTAAATGTCGATGAGACTATGCTACCGTCGCGCCCACGCACAAATATATAAATCCCATCCTTTGAATCTGCTAATCTCTCCTCTAAAAGAAACTTTAAAGATAACCTATCATCTCTCAAGAGAGGCCTTTCCACTTCCCTGGCTAAATATTGGGCGATTTTAACATCACGCTCAAGTATTTGAGAGCTTATCTTTTGTGGTAGGATTATGGAGAGGGGGATAAAAATAAGACTTCCCATGAGAATGAACAATAAACAAATCCAGAAAATGAACTTTGACCTAAGGGTTCTCATTATTCCTCTATATATTTTTTGATCTCTTTTATTGAATTATAATTAGAATCGTCTATTTCCACAAATTTATCAATAAACATCCTCTCTAATATCTCCTTACCATCTTTATCCTTATGCATATTTAGAAGAATCTGTTTTAGCTTCTCTTTCAAATCTTTCTTTAAGTCTGGGCGCACAACTACCGGGGGAATGCCGTAAGGAGGGGAGATTTTTATTACTTTGGTGACCCGCGTAAATGGCGAATTAGACTTATCCATGTAGTTCCAGACAAGACTGTCTACAGCCCCCCCATCCACAATACCTTCCGCAACTGCCCTGATGGAAATATCGTGGGCATAGGAATAGATGTATTCCTTAAAAAAAGTCTCCGGGGTTTCTCCCATTGTCTTAAGCAAATAGAGAGGATAAATTTTGCCCGTATTGGATATTGGGTCAACAAAAACAAACTTCTTTCCTCTTAATTCTTCAAATCTATTGATAGGAGAATCTCTGTGCACAATGATATAAGAGTAATAAATGGTCTTCCCCTCAACTTGAGGTGCTACCAGAAGTTCTAAACCAAATTCATCGTGTCCTTCTACATACGGTCCGCCGCATACAAAAGCTACATCAATTTTGCCTTCTCTTAGAAGACGGATTGTCTCCGTATAGGATTCTTTATCTATAAAATTTACCTTTGTTTTTAGATGGTCGCTAATATAGTTTAAAATGGCTTTGTAATAAGCGTATCCTTCTTTAGGAGTAATCATAGAGCCAACACATATATTCAACGGGGGTGATGGAAATAAATTTGGCTCTTCCCAATCCACTGTGTCTTCAAAATTAACCTTCTCTACGCTTTCTTTATGACTACAGCCTGTAAAGGAGAATACCAGAAAAAAAACTGGTAATAAGCTGAGGGATTTCTTTTGGCAAAACATAACTCTAAATTTTACTTAAATCTTTTGTAAGTCCACGGACTTTCCTTTATGTTTAGGGGAACAGTTTTTTTACTAAATTCGCTACGCTTTTACCTAATTTTTCACATCCTTTTAAAGCTTTCTCATCAGGTGTGCCGATGGCTACCGGACCGTAATGAGCACCCCTTGGCTCTCCTTGAACAATCATTCCATGGATTAAAAGCGCTTCTAAGATACTTAAAATTACGGTTTCTGCTCCTCCTCCGATATTCCCTGCCGAACAAAAAGCACCTCCCACTTTACCCACAATTCTTCCATGAAATTTTACACTCTCATCAATCAACTTCTTAATCGGATACGCCATTGTGCCATAATAACAGGGTGAGCCAATAATAATTCCCTCATAGTTCAAAAACTCCTCTGCAGAGGTATCTTCAACTCGCTTACTCACCACTTCCACTCCTTCTTTTCTTATTGCTGACTCAATGGCTTTAGCCATCTTTTCTGTATTTCCCGTTTGAGAATAATAGACAACCAAAACTTTTGCCATTTCTTCCCTCCATTATTTTTTAAAAAATTCTTTTCTTAAGCCCTGAACAAATTTCTCAGCACTGCCCAATTCTTCAATTCTGACAGTATAGGTATAATAAAATGTAGAGTCCAAGAATTAACCTCGGAAGTACCATCAATCGCTCTTTGAGCCCACAAAATTTCTTCAACTACTGGCCATTTCCTTCATAATCTCTTCAGGAATATCAAAGTTGGCATAAACATTTCTTACATCTTCATGGTCTTCCAGTTCTTGAACCAGGGTAAGCACCTGTTTTGCTATCTCTCCGGTAAGCTTTACCGTATTGGCAGGAAGCAGAGTAATTTCTGCTGAGATATATTTTATCTTATTGTCTATGAGTGCCTGCTTAACTTTTTCAAAATCCTGGACTGAGGTAGTAATTTCATAACTATCTTCCTGGGTAGTCATATCTTCAGCACCTGCATTGAGCACAATATCCATCAATTTCTCTTCTTCAATCTCTCTCTTATCTACTACCATAAAACCTTTTTTATGAAAAAGCCAACTTACACTCCCAGCCCCGGCGAGATTCCCTCCTTTACGCGAGAATATAGTCCGGATCTCCTGGGAAGCACGATTCTTGTTATCGGTGAGCAAATCCACCATAATCGCTACGCCTCCCGGACCATATCCCTCCATCGTCATCTCTTCATAGGTTACTCCGGGCAGTTCTCCGGTTCCCCTTTTAATTGCCCTTTCAATATTTTCAGAAGGCATATTCGCTTCACGAGCTTTCTGAATCAAAAGCCGTAACTTGGCATTCGTGTCTGGATTCCCTCCTCCTTGTCGGGCGGCGGCAGTAATTTCTTTCGCAATCTTAGAAAACAATCTCCCCTTTTGCGCATCTACTAATGCCTTTTTATGTTTTATCCCTGCCCATTTAGAGTGACCGGACATCAGAACCTCCTTGCTAAATTATTACTTAGCACAAAATAATTCTCTTTAATTGTATTACAAGCAATAATTATATATCCAAAGGAAGAGATTGTAAAGGATAAAAATTAAATTCTACCGCTGGATTTTTGTTCTAATGGCTTAATTTATAAAAAAGTTCTTTATAGAAATCTACGATAGGACCGTAACTGTATTGACGAAAATGCTTCATAAATTCTGTCTTGGTCATTTCCCCAAATACTAAGTATTCAAAAAAATTTCCTGCTAAGCGGATAAAGGAGGGGAAGAGAAAACAGAGGATAAAGAGAAGTAAGAGAATTTTTAAAATATCTCTCATGGTTTACTTTTCTCCGTAGGGTATTTCAAAGGGAATAGAAAATTTTGCTTGCCCCTCTTGCAGGGAGAATTTTCCTCTTGCGCAACCAGAAAGCAAAAATATGAGAAGAATAAATCTGGGCAGATATATCGCTCTCATCCCCTCTACTCTAAGCTCTCTGGTCTGTGCTAAATAGTCTGCTTCTGTTGGCTAAGAATCATATCAATGAAGTTTTTCAATCTTCTACTCCGTATAGGATGACGGAGTTTACGCAATGCCTTTGCCTCAATCTGACGCACCCTTTCACGGGTA
>JAMWCG010000037.1 GCA_023818555.1 Candidatus Omnitrophota bacterium | reverse complement strand
AAAATTCTATTATTAAATAAATCTTCTCTGGCTAAAAAGTTTAGTTTCTTCCGTGTGACCAGACCCAGAGCAACCGGATCAAGAAAACTGAGATGGTTAGCGGCAATAATGTAAGGTCCTTCGCGCGGAAGATGTTCCTTCCCAAATATCTGGTATCTGAATAATATTTTGAAAACAAAATAGCAAATCCACCATATCAAATAATAAAACATATTTACCGCTTACGCAAATCACCTCTTATACAGTCTAAAATCCTCTCCACCACTTCTTCTATGCTCAGGCAAGTTGTATCAATGTAAACTGCATCGGGTGCTTTCTTTAAAGGGGCAACCTTTCTCAATTTATCTGAACGGTCCCGCCTCAAAAGGTCTCTCTTCACTTCTGCAAGGGATATTTTTTTACCCAGAGATATGAATTCTCTGTGCCTTCTCGCCACTCGCTCAGAGAAATTTGCATCTAAATAGAATTTGTAGCGTGCCCGGGGGAAAACCACAGTTCCAATATCTCTCCCTTCCAATACCACCCTTCCTTTCCTCCCCATCTCTCTCTGACGCGCCACCATATTCTTCCGCACTCCCTTTATCTTGGAAAGGAGAGAGATGTGTTGATTGACTTCTCTATCGCGAATACTTTTAGTTACCTCCTTTCCATCCAAAAAGACTTTTAAATTTCCTTCTTTATCCCTCTTTAACTGAATATCCGCAGAATGAGAAATTTTCACTAAAGCCTTTTCATCTTTAAAATCTATGCCTTCCTTTATCGCTTTGAGAGTGAGTGCCCGATACATTGCTCCGGTATCTATATAAAAATACTTCAATCTCTCTGCCACCAATTTCGCTACCGTAGATTTCCCTGCCCCCGCAGGGCCGTCTATAGCCACAATATTCTGCTTTCTCTCTGAAGACATCTATCCCGAGATTAAATTTCGCTTCTCCTGAGCTTTCTTGAGAAGAGAAAAAATATTCTCTTTATCCCTGCGAAAAAGAGAAGAAGAGAAATGCTGTAAATTCAGTTTAAATTTTTCTATTGCCTTGAGAACCTCTTTCTGGTTGGTGAGAAAAATATCCTGCCAGATAAAAGGGTCGCTGGCAGCAATCCGTGTAACATCCCGCAATCCTCCTGCTCCCCAGGGAATAAGCTTTCTCTCTAAACTGAGCATTAAAGCCACTGCTAAAACATGGGGAAGGTGACTGGTCTGGGCAACGATGCGGTCGTGTTTTTGTGGACTCATCATTTCTATCCTCGCTCCCAGAGCCTTCCAGAGTTGAATAATTTTTCGCAAGGAGTGTTTATCCGTATGAAGAGTCGGGGTAATAATACAGAGGGCATCCTCAAAAATATCAACCTGCGCCTCTTTGACCCCTCTTTTTTCCGAACCTACGAGCGGATGAGCCCCAATAAAAGAAGCCCGCGGTGACAAAAACTTCTCACCCTGCTTAACAACCTCTACCTTTGTACTCCCCACATCAGTAACAATTGCTCCTTTTTTTAGAAAAGGGGCGATGCGGGGAATAAGTTCTATAATCTGACCCACCGGAGTAGCAAAGATAACCAGGTCAGTATTTAAGACTGCTTTTTCTATATCCACATAACCCACATCAATTGCTCTCCGTTTTTTTGCTAAGCGTAAAGAATCCCTATGCCGACAAACTCCCACAATTTCCCCGGCAAGCTTTCTTTTATGCAAAGCGAGACCCAGGGAACCACCCATTAAACCTACCCCAATAATTGCCACTTGATTAAATAGTTTCATGCTTTAACTCCCTAACTTATATCTTCCTTCCTACTGCCTGGGCAATTTTTCTTAAACTTTCCATCATCTCGCTAAATCTTTCGGGAAGCAGTTGTTGTATCCCATCCGAAAGGGCTTCTTCGGGATTAGGATGAACTTCTACAATTAAACCATCGCACCCGGCTGCTACTGCCGCTTGCGCCAGGGGAGGCACCAGCCCCCATTTTCCTGCCGCATGGGAGGGGTCAACAATCACCGGAAGATGGCTCAATTGTTTTATTACCGGAACCGCACTCACATCTAAGGTAAAACGTGTAGATTCTTCAAAGGTGCGAATTCCCCTTTCACATAAAATTACATTGAAATTTCCGTTGGAAAGAATATACTCTGCAGACATAAGTAATTCTTTAATCGTAGACATCATTCCCCTTTTAAGCAAGACCGGCTTGCGGGAAAGCCCCACTTCTTTAAGGAGATTAAAGTTCTGCATATTGCGTGCTCCAATCTGGATAATATCGGCATATCTTTCTACCAAAGGAAGGTCGCGGGGGTCCATTATTTCGGTAACTGTGACCATCCCCACTTTCTCCGCCACATCCTTAAGATATTTTAAACCCTCCTCTCCTAAACCCTGAAAACTATAAGGTGAAGTGCGGGGTTTAAATGCTCCCCCCCGTAAGATGCTTGCTCCGGCAGACTTTACCTTCCTGGCAGTTTCCAAAAGCAAATCATATCTCTCTATAGAACAGGGACCAGCCATAACCACAATTTTCTCCGACCCGATGCTCACCCCTTTCACCTCTATAATGGTATCCGTAGGTTTAAATTCCCGAGAAACCAATTTATAGGGAGCAAGAACAGGCATTACTTTTTCCACACCGGGATAAATTTCTAAAGGCTGAACCTGTAAAATATCTTCTTTTCCAATTACTCCAATGATTGTGCGCTCTACTCCCTGAGAAACCATCGTCTTCAAACCCAGCGATTCTACTTTCTTTACAATATGCTCTATCTGTTCTTTGGTGGCATCCGGACGCAAAACGATAATCATCTCTTTCCCCCTTTCCTAAGTACTTTTTTGAGTGCCTTTATAAATTTTTCGTTCTCTTCTCTTCTTCCGATGGTAACCCGGATAAAATTGTCCAGCCCCCAGGGTTTCAGACCACGAACAATTACTCCTTCCCGCAATAACTGCTGAAAAATCCTTTCGCTATCCCTCCCTATATCCACTAAGACAAAATTGGTGGCCGAGGGTAGATAGGTCAGTCCCAGTTTTTCAAACTCCTTATAGAGATAGGCTTTCCCTTCCTGGGTCGTCTCTAAAGTTTTCTTCAAAAAAGATGCATCCTCTAAAGCACTCAAAGCTCCCGCCTGGGCAAGGCTATTTACATTGAATGGTTCACGAATCCTCTCTAAATAAGCAATTAAATCTGCCCTCCCCATCCCATAACCTACCCGTAACCCTGCCAAGCCATAGGCTTTGGAGAAAGAACGTGTAATGATGATATTTCTTTTATTTAAAAATTGCAAAGAACGGGGATAATCCGGCAATGTGGAGGCAAATTCATAATATGCCTCGTCAAAGAAGACAAAGGTCTTTTCAGGGATATTCTCCATAAACTCCTTAACTTCCTCCTCGGTAACATATGTTCCCGTAGGATTATCCGGATTGGCAATAAAGACAACCTTTACCTCAGGAGTAAGATTTTCTTTCATCCGTTTTAAATCGTAACGAAAATTCCTCAAGGGGATTTTAATTACTCTTGCCCCGCAGGCATTTGCCTGAATCTCATAAATCAGAAAAGTGGGTTCAGCAATCATTACCTTATCACCGGGATCAATTAAGGCACGCAGAACCAGAACGATGATTTCATCAGAACCATTACCGATGATAAAATTATCCTCTTTTAAATTAAATCTTTCCGCTAACTTGCGTTTCAGATAAAAACAATTTGATTCCGGATAGCGATGTAATTCCGAGACTGATTTTAAAATTGCCCTTACCGCCTTAGGAGAAGGACCGAGGGGGTTCTCATTGGAAGCAAGTTTTATTACCCTCTGCAAACCCAGTTCCCGTTTCACCTCAGAAATGGGTTTACCGGGTTGATAAGGCTTAACCTTTTCTATATTTTTCCGAAGAAGAAGTTTTATCTCTGACATTTCTTACTCATTCCGAAGCAGGGTAGGAACCCAAAACCTTAAGATAAGTACAGATTTCTTTCAATTCGGTAAGGGAACTTTTGACCTCTTTGTCCTCTATGTGCCCCTCCAGGTCAATAAAGAAATAATAGTCCCAGGGTTTGCGTTTGGAAGGACGCGATTCAATCTTCGTCAGATTTATATTGTGTTTCTTAAAAGGATAAAGCATATCATGGAGTGCTCCCACACGGTCTTTAATAGAAAACATAATAGAAGTCTTATCCTTTCCCGTAGGACGCGTAAGCATCTTTCCAATCACGAGAAAGCGTGTTACATTATGGGGACTATCTTCAATGGAATGTGCTAAGATCTTCAAACCGTATCTCCGCGCTGCCATCTCTGAGGCGATGGCTGCAGAGAATTTCTCCTGACTGGCAATTTCTGCCGCCTTGGTGGTGCTGGAAACCTCAAGCAATTCTGCCCGCGGTAAATTTGATTCTAACCAAATCCGACACTGTCCAAAAACTTGGGGATTGGAATAGACTCTCTTTATCTCCTTCTCTCTACAATTGGCTAAGAGATTGTGTCTTATTTCCAAGGAAATCTCTGAACAGATATTTATTTCACTATCCACAAACATATCCAGGGTATGTGTCACCGCTCCCTCAATAGAATTTTCTATGGGAACTACTCCGTATTCCGCATTCCCTTTCTCTACCTCATTAAAGACTTCACTTATACTCCTACAATCAAGATACTCTACCTGGGTCCCAAATTTATTCAAGGCAGCCAGATGTGTAAAGGTAGCCGGTGGACCGAGATAGGCAATCTTAAGTGGTTTTTCCAGAGAAAGGGAGGAAGACATAATCTCCCGATAGATGGAAGTAATGGCTTCCTCACTCAAAGGTCCTTTATTGGCAGATTTTATTTTCCGATAGACTTCCCGTTCGCGGTCAGGAACATAGGTTGGTTCTTTCAGCTTCTTTTTAATCCTGGCTATCTCTAAGGTCAACTCTGCACGTTCATTGAGCAGAGCCACAATTTTTTTATCCAAAACATCTATCTTTTCACGCAACCTTTTTAGTTCCATGACTCACTCCTTATCGTTTTTTATCCTTTCATTTTGCCCCTCATTTTGCGCTGCGGAATGCCTTAAAGACATCTCCTCCACTCTCCCCATAAATTCTTCCAGTTTAGGCAATTCTTCCAGAGAGTTAAGACCAAAATATTCCAAGAATTTCCTGGTCGTCCCATAGAGGATGGGTCTGCCTAAGCCTTCTTTTCTTCCTACTATGCGGATAAGTTTTGCCTCCAGAAGATTCTTCAAGATATTCTCCACATTCACTCCCCGAATTTCCTCAATCTCCGGACGGGTAATGGGTTGTTTATAGGCAATAATGGCTAAAGTCTCTAAGGTAGGTAAAGTAAGCCTTTCAGTCTGACTGGTCTTATAGATTTTCTTTATCCAGGGAGCATATTGGGGATGACTTACCATCTGAAACCCTCCTGCCACCTCCCGAATGATAAATCCCCTCTCTTCTTGTTCATATTCCGATTTTAACTCCCCGAGCAATTCTCTGATTAGTTGGCTATCCACATTCCCTAAGACTTCCTTCAACCTTTCTATCAGCAAAGGTTCGTGATGGACAAAGAGAATTGCCTCCAGAATATGTTTTATCTCTCCGCGTTCCATGGGCTTAACCTGTCTTCTCTATAGGAGATAAACGATGTTTCTCATTGCGGATAATCTCAATCTCTCCAAAAAGCTGCCTTTGCCGGGCAATGATTTCCTTAAGACGCATCAGTTCAAGAATCGCTAAAAAGGTGACGATGACTTCCATCTTTGTCTTTGCCCGCTCTAAGAGTTCCTGAAAATAAATCACTTCTTTAGACATCAAAAGGTGGAGAAGTTCATGAATCTTCTCCTCCACCGTTACCTCATCACGGATTATCTCCTGAAAGACTTCTCGGGAAATAATACCCACCGCTTTGGAAAAAGCAGTGATTAAGTCAAAGAGGGAGGCTTCAAAATAAACATTTCCTTCCTCATCTATAAATTGCCTCTCTCCTTCCGAACGCATAAATTCTTCTTTGCGTTTTAATTCTCTTTCCCGCAGGAGGAGGGCTGCTTCTTTAAAGCGGGCATATTCCAAGAGGCGTTTTACCAACTCCGCACGCGGGTCCTCTTCTTCTTCCTCAGGAGGAGTCTCTTCAGGGGGAAGGAGCATTTTTGATTTTATGTGCATAAGGGTGGCTGCCATTACTAAAAATTCTCCTGAGATATTCAAATCTAATATCTCCATTAGGTTTAAGTATTCAAGATACTGTTCGGTAATCTGAGCAATGGGAATATCAAAAATACTGACCTCATTCTTTTTGATGAGATAGAGGAGTAAATCCAGCGGCCCTTCAAAAACCTCAATTCTTACCTGATAACTCATTTTCTTATTAAGTCTTATAATTTCAGGATTGCCTTAACCTCACTTAAAGTCTCTTCCGCAATCTCCCGTGCTTTCGCATTCCCTGCACTTAAAATTTCCCTCAGTAATTTCCTATCCTGCTTAAATTTATCTCTCTTCTCCCGAATCGGTCTTAAGGTTTCAATAATAATCTCTCCCAAACGGCGCTTATCCTCTTTACAACCCAGTTCTGCCTCCAGACAACCCTGTCGGACAGTCTCCGCCAATTCGGGCTTAAATATTCTATAATAAGCATAGACATTGCAAAGCCAAGGTCTCCCGGGAATATCTCTTTTAATCCTCTGTGGGTCAGTAAACATTGCTTCCGTTTTTCTCCGCACCACTTCGGGAGGGTCGGAGAGGGCAATAAAATTGTCATAACTTTTACTCATCTTCCTTCCATCTATACCCAAGAGTTTAGGATTTTCCGTGAGTAACGCCTCTGGCTCAACAAAAACCTCTTTTTTATAAAGGCTATGGAATCTGCGCACCAACTCACGAGTAAGTTCTAAGTGGGGAAGCTGGTCCTGTCCAACCGGGACGAAAGAAGCTTTGTAAAGCAGGATATCCGCAGCCTGAAGCACAGGATAGCCTAAAAACCCATAGGTGGTAATATCCTTCTCTTTCAATTCCTTTATCTGCTCTTTATAGGTGGGACATCTTTCCAACCAGGCGAGGGGAGTAATCACGCTTAAAATCATCTGGAGTTCCAGATGGGCTTTTACTTCTGACTGGAGAAAGATTACCGCTTCCTCCGGAGAAATCCCACAGGCTAACCAATCCATAAGATTATCAAAAACATATTCTTTAATCTCTTGAGGATTTTGATATTCACTCATCAAAGCATGCCAATCTGCAAGCATAAAAAAACAGGCATATTGCTTCTGCAATTTTACCCAGTTGGATAGCGCTCCTACTAAATGGCCAAGATGCAATTTACCCGTGGGACGCATCCCGCTCAGAACTCTTTTTTTCAGCATCTCCTTTTACAGTTTTCTTTCTATCTCTTCCATTTGATAAACTTCAATAATGTCACCTACTTGAAAATTACTAAAGTTATCCAGACCTATACCACATTCAAACCCCTCTTCCACTTCCCGGACATCATTCTTAAAGCGTTTGAGAGAAGAAATTTTCCCTTTATAGAGCAATTCTCCTTCTCGGAGGACCCGACAGAGAGCGTTTCTCACTACCTTACCCTTAACCACAAATGAACCCGCAATCATCCCAATCTTAGAAATTTTGAAAACCTGCCTTATCTCCGCCTTACCTAACAAAACCTCTTTAAAGTGTGGCTCAAGCATCCCCTCCATTGCCTTCTTTATCTCTTCATAGACTTCATAGATAATCTGATAAACGCGCACCTCCACACCCTCAGTCTTTGCTCTTGTGCTTGCCCGCGGGTCTATGCCCACATGAAAACCAAATACCACCGCATCTGAAGCGGAAGCCAGCATAATATCCGATTCGGAAATATCTCCAATTCCTTCGTGGAGAATATTCAAGGTTATCTCCTGGGAAGAGATTTTTGCCAGAACCGTCTTTACTGCCTCTAAGGAACCTTGCACATCTGCTTTAAGAATAAGACGCAATTCCTTCTCCCCTAAGGCAATCTTTTTATGCAGGTCTTCTAAGGAGAACTTCTGGGGTTTGAGAAGTCCTTTCTCCCTGCTTAAGAGCTGTCTCCTTTCTGCAATCTCTTTTGCCAGAGCTTCGTTCTTAACTACAAAAAACTTTTCTCCCGCCTCCGGAGCTCCAGATAAACCCAAAATTTCCACAGGAAGAGAGGGGGGAGCTTCTTTTATGCGGAGGAGACGGTCATTAAACATTGCTTTTACTTTACCCCAGTAGTTTCCCACCAGCACCGTATCTCCCTCAAAGAGTGTTCCATTTTGTACCAGGAGCGAAGCCCGGGGCCCTCCCCGGGAAACTTTACTCTCTAAAACCACACCTCTGGCAGGAGAAAGGGGGTCTGCCTTTAGCTCCAGCAACTCCGCTTCCAGCAGAACCATTTCTAAGAGCTCTTCTATTCCCTGGCCGGTCTTTGCGGAAACCCCCACGACAATAGTTTTCCCACCCCAATCCTCAGGAACAAGATTTAATTCCTGAAGTTGTTTTTTCACCCGCTCAATATTTGCCTGGGGTTTATCTATTTTATTTATGGCAACCACAATGGGAACCTTGGCTGCCCGAGCATGGTCAATCGCCTCCACAGTCTGAGGCATCACCCCATCATCCGCAGCCACCACCAAAATTACAATATCGGTGACATTGGCTCCTCTTGCACGCATAGCGGTAAAGGCTTCGTGCCCAGGAGTATCCAAGAAAGTTATTTTCTTCAATCTATAACCTATTAATGTGGACGAGTTTAGCTGAACTTTACATAAGCTTTTGGAAGCTACAACTCCTCTAGGTGAACCAAAACCAAATCCATCTGAGCGGGA
>JAMWCG010000036.1 GCA_023818555.1 Candidatus Omnitrophota bacterium | reverse complement strand
TTTTTGCGTCAGAGCATTAAACTCAATAACTCTATAACGCAAGAGCGAATTCTTTGCCAAATTTTAGCAATGCCACTGCCATCTTCTGGGTATGGGCTTCCGCATAAATTCGTAAAATTGGTTCTGTTCCGGAGAGCCTGAAAAGAAGCCAGCTTTCATCTGCAAGGATAAACTTTATTCCATCAAAGTCTTTAATTTTAACCACGGGCTTATTTAAAATATGCTCAAATGGCTTTTCTTTTAAGACCGAAAATAATTTCTTCTTTAATTCTTCTGGATAAGAGATATCCTCTCGCGTATAAAAAAACCTCCCAAATTCCCTTTCTATATCCTTCATTATTTCAATCATGGATTTTTTTCGATAAGCCATCATCTCTAATATGAGCAGTCCGGTGAGCAGTCCATCCCTTTCGGGAAGATAATTTTTTATCCCGATTCCTCCAGATTCTTCTCCCCCGGCAAGTATATCCTCCTCGCGCATAAGCTTGGCAATGTACTTAAAACCCACCGGAGTTTCGTGCAACTTGAGGTTGTATTTCTGGGCAATCTTATCTAAAAGGGTAGTATTGGAAATGGTCTTTACAATTGCTCCTTCCCATTTGCGGTCTTCCAGAAGATGTAAAACGATTAAGCTGAGCACCTGTCCGGCATTGATTATCTTCCCATCAGGTCGCACACAAGCCACCCGGTCAGCATCTCCATCGTTGACAATCGCTAAGTCAAAATCCCCTTTTTTCATTATCCTCACCACTTCCTGCATATTTTTGGGTATGGGTTCAGGATTTATCCCCCCAAAAAGAGGATTCCTTTCATTATGCAGGAGAGTTATTTTACATTTTGTCCCCCTGAGAATCCTGGGGATGAAATTATCTCCTGTCCCATACATCACATCCACAAGTAAACGATAACTCCTCTCTTTAAAGAGAGAGAGGTCTAAATACTGGCGTAAAAATTTGACATATTCTTCTGAAGGGTCAACCAATTCTAAGAGCCCTGATGCTAAAGCCTCTTGAGAAGAAATCCGCTTAATCTCACTTTTATCAACCAAAGATTCAATCTCCTGGGTAACCTCAGGCTCTGCCGGCCCGGCATAATCCATTTTTATCTTCACCCCATTATACTGAGGGGGATTATGACTGGCGGTAATAATCACTCCTCCCGAAAGTTTATTCCTCTTAATCATAAAACAGACCATAGGCGTAGGACTGGGTTTAGGGATAAAGTAAACCCTAATCCCATTCCCGTTAAGCACTTCCGCAACTATCTGGGCAAATTTATCGGAGAGAAAACGCGTATCATAGCCAATGACCATTTGCGTTTTTGTGTCATTGCCTTTTTGCGTTATTGCGTTGAAATAGTCGGCAATGGCCTGAGCTACTTTGGCTACATTCTCAAAGGTGAAATCTTCTGCAATCACTGCCCTCCAGCCATCAGTTCCAAATTTAATCATCCTTTCTCCACCTCCGGTGATGAGATTGATTTTTAATCTCTTTAATCAGGATGGGGGATTTTATGGAGCCCTATTTATCACCAAACTATAGATTCTTCCAATATCTTCCCAGGTGACCATCCCCAGAAGTCTTCCTTCTTTAACTACCGGAAGAGCACGCAGATTAGAATTTTCTAATTTCGTATGCACCTCATGCAAAGAATGTTCCAAACCCACTACCGGGAATTCCTTTCGCATAATCTCTCCAGCGGTAACATTTCTCCCCTTCTGATGTAGGGCAAAAATTATCTCCCCGCGGGGGAGAAAGCCGACTAAATTACCCTCTTCCACTACGGGAAAATCTTCTTGATGAGTATGGAAAATTAAGCCTAAGATTTCCTCTATGGTAGTCCGGGGAGAAACTGTAGTGAAATTGGGATTTAAAATATCGCTTACAAAAAACCTCCTTAAAACCATCCGCAGGTCAACCTGTGCCCCTTCTTGAGAAGCCGCAAAATAGACAAAAAAAGCAATAATCACTAAGAGAAGGTGATTGTATCTAATCCCTAAAAAAATAAAAAGAATAGCAAAAATATGCCCCAACTGCACCGCAATACGAGTTGCTTTTTGATAACTCATCCTCTGGGCTAAAAAAGCCCGTAAAATCCTCCCTCCATCCATGGGAAAGGCGGGAAGGAGATTAAAAAAGGCTAAGAGGGGATTAATCCAGAAGGCATAAGCAAAGGTTTGTCCCCAGGTATCTAAGGAAGGATGAAAGAAATCTTCAGGACCAAGAATTTTATAGAGGGGGAAGAAGAAGATTAAAGCAAAGAGGATATTAAAAAGTGGTCCAGAGATAGCCACAATAAACTCCTCCTTGGGATTATCAGGAATCCTCCGCAAAGAAGCCATCCCCCCAATAGGAAGAAGAATAATCTGGTCTACTTTAACCCCAAACCTTTTTGCTTGCAGACTATGCATCAACTCATGGACAGTTACACAGAAAAAGACAAAGAAAATAACAAAAACTCCGCGTAGCCCATAATTAAAGCCGAAAATGAGGGGGAGAAGTAAAAAGGTGATATGGATGTCAATATTTATTCCCCCAACCTTAAATAAATGGACTGAACCTTTCATAATGAATTGCTAAGTTGTTAAACTACTAAATTATTTTCTATTTCCTTTTTATCTTTTTCAGAAATCGGACCAATGAGCGCAAGGTTAAGGTCATCGGTTTTAAAAAGAAAATTTGCTAAGCGTTGAATATCTTCTATTTTAGTTCTCTTCACTTCTCGGAGAACTTCCTGAGGTGTATAAATCTTCTCCAACATGGTCACATTCTCTCCCAGCCAAAGCATATGGTCCATCGTTTCTTCCAGAGATAATAAGAACTGTCCGGTAAAATATTCTTTTGCCCGTCTGAATTCACTTTTAGTAACAGGGGTTTTCTTAATTTTTCTCAATTCTTGCATCACCACCTTAATAGCCTCCTTGGCTTTTTTATGTTCTACCCCCGCACTGATAACGAATGCCCCCGTGTCTTGGAACTTCTTTAAATGGGTGCTGATCTCATAGGCAAGCCCGCGTTTTTCTCTCACCTCTTCAAAAAGGCGTGAGGACATATTTCCCCCTAAAATAATGTGCAAAAGGGCAAGCGCATATCTATCCTTATGTTGACGGTGTAAACCATGCACCCCCAGGGAAAGGTGGGTCTGTTCAGTATCTTTTCCCAAAAAATTTGTCTGAACCCCCTTCTGTCTGAATTCTGCCTTCCTAAAGGATAACCGCTCTCCTGGCTTAAGAAAAGAAAAATATTTTTCCGCTAAGGAGAAAAGTTTATCTCTCTCTAAGGCTCCGCAAGCAACTACCTTTATATTCTGTGGTTGATAGAATCTATCCCGGTAAGAAACTATATCTTCTCTTTTTATCTCTGAAATAGAGGTGAAAGTTCCACACAAAAATCTTCCCAGAGGATGCCCGGGCCAGAGAAGCTCATTGAGCAGTTCGTGGACATAGTGCATCGGTAAATCTAAATACATCTTTATTTCTTCTAAGATAATCCTCCTTTCTTTTTCCACATCTTCAGCTTCCAGGCTTGCATTAAGCACGATATCGGAAAGAACATCCAGAGAAAGCTCCAGATAACGGGCGGGGATTTTTACAAAGTAGCAGGTAAACTCTTCAGCAGTAAAGGCGTTGAGGATACCTCCCACTCCTTCAATAGCCTCTTTAATCTTCCGGGCACTTCGCTTCCGGGTCCCCCGAAAAACCAGATGTTCTAAAAAGTGCGAAATCCCGGAAAGTTCCTCCTGCTCATACCTTCCCCCCGCATTCAGCCAGATTCCCAGAGAAACCGATTCCCTATTGGGCATACGAAGACTGGCAATCTTCAAACCATTATCCAGTTCTACTTTTTGATAAGACATTTCCCTATTTAAATTCAAAAATCAAATTGTCCTGATGAAATGGTGAACCCGGCTTTTAGTCGGGAATATTTAATTTTTGATATTTGAATTATAGTCAAGATAACTCTGCAAAATTATCTGGGCAGAAAGTTTATCTCTAACTTTCTTCCTCTTCCTCCGACTTATATCCGCGCTCAATAAAACTCTCTCTGCTTCCGAAGTAGTTAAACGCTCATCCCAGGTTTCTACGGGCAAATTCAATTCCTCTTTCAATACCGCAATAAAATCTATCACGGGAAGATGTCTGTCAATCCTCCCTTTTTGGTCCCGGGGAATTCCTACCACAATCTTTTCTATCGCATACTCTTGGATTAATTTTTTTAAATGAGAAAAGAGATTAGGCTCATTTTTACAGGTTTCTAATCCCTGCGCAGTAATTCCCAGTCCATCGCTGAGCGCCAGTCCAATCCTTTTCTCTCCAAAGTCTATTCCCAAAATTCTTCCCATAGATGAATCAGAGATATTTCTTAAATTTTTTATTTTTTTCTAATCTCGCCATTAGGCTCTTTAATGTCTGCGTCTCCTGCCGGGGATAAACTAAGGTCACCTTTGGGGTATGCACAATTACTATATTCTCCAGGCTTAAAGTAGCAATGAGATGTTGATTCTGTTCATTAATAATAATACAATTACGAGTTTTATGCAAGAAGTTTTTCCCTAAATTCACATTGTTTGCTTTGTCTTTTTTAAAGATTCTTGCTAAGGATTCCCAGCTCCCTATATCCAGCCAAGAGAAATCCCCCTTGAGCATATAGAGAGAATTAAGTCTCTCCATAATTGCCTTATCTATGGAAAGGGAAGGAATTCTTTTATAAACTTGCTTAAGGAAAAATTTAAATTCCCTTTTCCCCTCTTTTTCCCTTAAAGATATAAATTCTTTATACACCTCAGGGACAATCCTCTCTGTTTCCTCCAGGATTTTATCCGCTTTAAAAATAAATATCCCGGCATTCCAAAAGTAATTGTCTTTATCAAAAATTCTCCTTGCTCTTTCTAAATCCGGTTTTTCTATAAATTTTTCCACCTTATAAATCTTATGATTTCGGCTTTCGGATTTCGGATTACGAATTTTTATATACCCATATCCCGTAGCGGGATAATCCGGCTTTATTCCTAAGAGAACTATTCCGTTACATTTCTCCACAAACTCAATTGCTTGCTGGAGTTTATTTAAGAATTTCTCCCGGGGTTTAATAAGGTGGTCGGAAGGTAAAACACAGACTGTCGCTTCCGGATTTCTTCTCCCTATGCAAATAGTTCCAGCGAGAATGGCGGGGAGGGTGTTTTTTCCCAGCGGTTCAATAATGAAATTTTCTTCCGGTAAATCGGAGAGCTGTTTCTTTATCAGTTTCTCCTGTTCTTTTAAAGTAACCACCAGGATATTTTCAGGGGGAAGAAAATTTTTAAAGCGCTCATAGGTTTTCTGTAATAAGGATTTACCGGAATTTAAAAAAAGGGTATGTTTGGGAGAAATCTTTTTAGACCTTGGCCAGAGCCGAACTCCTCTTCCTCCGGCAAGAATTAAGAGATAACAAAAAGAAGTCTTCATCCAGAGAGTCTGTTCACAAAGATTCCTACTTTTTTTACCAAATCAGGTTTATTTATATTTCTTTCAATTATCTCCACAATTGCACTCCCCACGACTATCCCATCGCTAAATTTTAAAATCTCTTCTACCTGTTTGCGCTGGGATATCCCAAAACCCACACAGACCGGCTTGGGAGTAATTTCTTTAATCTTTAAAACTGCCTCTCTCAATCCTGCAGGAAGTTTATCCCTTGTTCCGGTTACTCCCGTGAGAGAAACATAATAGATAAAACCAGTAGAGGCTTCTGCAATTTTTTTAATTCTTTCAGGTGTGGAAGTGGGAGAAGCGAGAAAGATGGTAGAAAACTCATTTGCCTTCGCTATTTTCAGCAAATCTTCTGCCTCTTCCGGAATCAGGTCAGGGACAATCATTCCATCTACTCCTTTATCTCTTGCTTCCTTAATCAGTCTTTCTATTCCATAGCAATAGATGAGATTTAAATAACTCATTAAAACCAGAGGAAGCTCTGTCCTTTTCCGCAACTGCTTAACTAAATTCAAAATATCTTTTAAATCTACTTTATTTCTTAAAGCGCGTAAACCTGCTTTTTGAATTGTCGGTCCATCGGCAATGGGGTCAGAGAAGGGAACCCCCAACTCCATAATATCCACTCCCCGTCTTTCTAACTCTAAAACTAATTCATAAGTGGTCTTTAAATTCGGGTCTCCCGCCATAATGTAGGCAATGAATGCCTTTTTATTTTTCGTCTTCAGTTCTCTAAATTTTTGTTCAATTCTGTTCATCTCTACATGCCACTCAAAATTTTAGAAACCATCTCCACATCCTTATCTCCTCTCCCTGAAAGACAAATCACTATAATTTTATCCTGAGATAAGCGAGGAGCCAACTTTGTAACATAATATATAGCATGGGCAGGCTCTAAGGCAGGGATAATCCCCTCAGATTTGGAAAGTAATTTAAAACCTTCAAGAGCCTCTTTGTCTGTAACTGAAACATATTCTGCCCGTCCAATCTTTTTATAGTAAGCATGTTCCGGGCCCACCCCAGGATAATCAAGGCCTGCAGAGACCGAATGGGCCAATTTTATCTGCCCACCTTTTTCCTGAAGGAAAAAACTTTTACTTCCGTGAAAAATTCCCACCTTCCCTTTCTCCAAGGTGGCAGCATGTTTACCGGAAGAAAGTCCCCATCCCCCTGCCTCTACCCCAATGAACTTTACTTGTCTATTTTTAAAGAAAGGGTGGAAAAGACCTATGGAATTACTCCCCCCTCCCACACAAGCAATTAAATAATCGGGCAGTCTACCTTCCTGCTTAAGAATCTCACTTTTAGTTTCCTTACCAATTACCGCTTGAAAATCTCTCACCAGCATGGGAAAGGGATGAGGCCCCACTACCGAACCCAGACAATAATGGGTAGTCCTTACATTGGTTACCCAATCCCTCAGGGCTTCATTGATGGCATCTTTTAGAGTTCTGCTCCCGGCATTAACTGCCCTTACCTCCGCTCCTAAGAGTTTCATCCGGAAGACATTTAAAGCCTGACGGTTTATATCTTCTTCTCCCATATAAATTACACACTCTAAGCCAAAGAGCGCTGCCACGGTAGCCACCGCTACACCATGCTGACCGGCGCCGGTCTCCGCAATGATACGCTTTTTCCCCATCCTTAAAGTCAAAAGTGCCTGTCCCAAAGTATTATTTATCTTATGGGCTCCGGTATGTAAAAGGTCCTCCCGCTTAAGATAAATCTTTGCTCCTTTTAAGAATTGTGTAAGATTTTTTGCGAAATATAAAGGAGTGGGCCGACCAGCGTATTCCTGTAAATAATAATCCAATTCTTCCTGAAATTTTTTATCTCGCTTCGCCTTATTGTACTCGTCCTCTAATTCTTCCAGGGCATAAACGAGGGTTTCCGGAATAAACCTTCCTCCAAACTCACCAAAATAACCTTTTTTGTCAGGCAACATATCCCCTCACTCCATAGCTCTGGTGAAATTATTCAACCATTTAACCTTTTAAACAACTAATCAGATTTATGGCTAATCTCTCGTATCTGCTCTAAATATATCTTTCTTACCTGATTGAAAAAATTAATATATTCTTGAGTGCGATAGTCGGGATAGGTATATTCAAAATGATGAAAAGAACGGTCTCTAAAATATAAAGTAACCTCTCCATATATACCTTTTTTCAAATAAATCCGGTGATAATAATTCTTGGTAGTGGCGAGCACAAGTTTAGAATCAGTAATATAACCTGGGTCTAAATTAATCTGGCGCCTTCCTCCTTGAGAAAATCTTTTTTCCAATCCATTGGTAAAAATTTTTATTTCTGCTATTTTATCCGGAGGGATGAGTCTTTTGAAAGATAAAAACTTCCGTTTAAGATTCCTCCCCATCTCCTCAGCATAATAGTCAGTTTTATCAAAAGGAAAGATTTCGCTTTCCCAATCTATTTCCCCAAATTTTTTCTCTAAAGTAAGCTTTATTTTATCTAAAATTGTAATTTGATTAAAAATCATCCCGCTAATTAATTTTACTGGCTTTACAGGATGTATCTTCCCCATCGGTTATAAAATCATAACACAGGAAAGAATAAAATGCAAGGAATTAAGGGAGGATTTTTATTGATTTAATAAATTTCTCTAATAAAATTTTATCTTTTTTCCCTGGAGCAATTTCCACTCCGCTGGAGACATCCACCGCATAGGGCTTGACTTTTTTGATGGCTTCCTTTATATTTTCAGGATTTAAACCACCCGATAAAATTAAAGGACGAGTATGAAGAACTTTCTTTGCCTTAACTGCCCAATCCCAGTTAAAAGTTTTTCCTGTTCCGCCGTAGACTCCTGAAACATAGGTGTCTAATAAATAGGCGTCAACATCATAATTTAGCATTTTTTCTAAATCCGAACTCTCCCTTATCCGAAAGGCTTTGATTACTTTTGTAAAATTTCTCACTCTCCCACAAAAGAAAGGATTTTCCTCACCGTGAAGTTGAACTGCATCTAATTTGCAGATTTTCACCATTCTCTTAATCTCCTTTAAATCTTCGTTAACAAATACACCTACAGTGAAAATAAAGGGAGGCAATTTTTTTATAATCGCTAAAACTTCCTCAGGACCAATCTTACGCGGACTTTCCGCAAAAACAAAACCCAAGGCATCTGCACCTAAGTTTATAGCCAATCTGGCATCTTCTAAATTGGTTATCCCACAGATTTTAACTTTAACCATTTAATTCACTCTCCCATCACCTCTTTAATTTTAGTAGAAATATCCTCTGCCCTCATAAAAGCCTCCCCAATCAAAACTGCATTTACTCCTAAACTTTTTAAGTACATTACATCTTCATAAGAATCTATCCCGCTCTCAGAAACAACAATTTTTTCTTCAGGAATAAGTCGTTTTAAACGGACAGTGGTTTCTAAATCAACTTCAAAAGTGAAGAGATTACG
>JAMWCG010000035.1 GCA_023818555.1 Candidatus Omnitrophota bacterium | reverse complement strand
ATTGCCGGAGGAAGCAATCCCCAGGTGATTATTCTGAATAAAAAAACCAATCAGACCTATTTTCTCTACGAGGGAGAGAGTCAGGATAATTTGCAGGTGGAGGAGATCTCCGGAAATAAAGTTAAACTCAACTATGGAGGAGAGAGATTTGAATTGTTTCTCTAAAATAATAAAGAGATTATTTTTCTTTTTATGGCTTGTTTTCTTTTTTGGCTTACCTTTATATTCCCAGAGAGACGACCTTAGCGAGATAGAAGGAAAGAAAATCTCCTTGGATATTAAAGGAATGGATATTGTGGATGTTTTGAAAATCTTTTCTATGCAGACGGGGCTTAATATTGCGGTGGGGAAGAATGTGCGTGGGACAACCACCATTTTCCTAAAAGATGTAGATGCAGCCCGTGCCTTTGAGATAATTATGGCTGCCAATGAACTTGCCTATGAAAAGGAAGGGAATGTGGTCAATGTGATAACCGATAGAGACTATGAGGTAAAGTACGGGAGAAAATTCCGGGAGCCAACGCAGATAAAGGTGGTCCATCTCAAATATTCGGCGGCCGCAGATGTGGCTAAGGCGCTTACGGAGATAAAGAGTAGAGTGGGGAAAGTGATTGGCGATGAACGTTCTAATAGTATTGTAATGTTGGACAATCCCACTTCCATTGCCCTGATGACGGAGGCGATTGAGCGGATGGATGTGCCCATAAGAACAGAAGTTTTTGCCTTCAATTATGCCAAAGTTAAAGATGTTGAACCACGGATTACGGAGTTGGTTACCAAGGGAACCGGACAGGCAAAGTTTGACGAGAGGACTAATAAATTGATTGTTACGGACACTCCCCAGAAGATAGAAGAGATTAGGAAGATTGTTTCTGCCTTAGACTCAAAAACAAAAGAGGTTTTGATTGAGGCAAAGATAATTGAAGTGACTTTGAATGATGAGTATAAAATGGGGGTAGATTGGAAATTGCTTTTGGGTAAAGAGTTTGGTATGCAATTTAGTGAAAATATGGTGGGTCCATTTGTTATTGGAGAAGCTGCCCCTGGGCAACTGAATTTGAGTAAAGCAGGGGAATATACGGGATTCCTAAGATTATTAGATACCATCGGTAAAACAGATGTCCTTTCCACGCCCAAGATAACTGCGGCGGAGAATCAAGAAGCAAAAATCTTAGTGGGAGAAAAGAGACCATTCTTAACCACACAAACAAGTTATGACCAGTCAGGAAGATCAACGGTGACTGACCAGGTAACCTTTATTGATGTGGGAGTAAAACTTAATGTGACTCCTGCCATTAATGAAGAAGGTTTTATTATTATGAAGATAAAGCCTGAGGTCAGTGAGGCAGAGGATAAGGTACTTACGGGTGGAGATGGGACGCAGAAAGTAGTGCCTTTGGTAAGGTCAAGTGAAGCAGAAACCACGATTATGGTAAAAGATGGAGCAACGGTTTTTTTAGGTGGTTTGATGAAAGATAAGCAGACCAAGAGTTTGACCAAAGTTCCTTTCTTGGGAGATGTCCCTTTATTGGGAAATCTATTCCGTACAAAAACTGAAAAGACAGATAAGACAGAGTTAGTAATTTTACTTACTCCCCGGATTGTTACTGGGGAGGAAGGGGCTCCGGGAGCTGCCGCAAAAGAGGGATTAGTCAAAGAACAACCTCCAGTAGAAGAACCATCCTGGCAGGAAAAACTGGGTGAACTGGTGGTTCCGGAAAAGCCCAGAGATTTAGCCAAAGAATATGCGATAAAAGAGGCAGTGAAGACCTTAGAGAGGATAGAGAAAGCCGATGTGGTTAACGAATATTATTTAGGTTTAAGTGAAAGGTTGATGGAATATATTTCCCGGAATTATATTGGTATTGGGTTAAAAGGGGATGTGCAGGTATTTTTTACTTTAAATTCTGATGGCACACTGGAGGGAGAACCTGTGGTAGTGGGCGAAGTTGACCCTTATTTAAAAAATCTGGCAATACAGTGTGTCAAATCTGCGGGGCCATATCCCCGCTTTCCTCCTGAAATGGCTGACCCGAAGCATACCTTTAATATTTTGCTTTCCTTCACCGGATAAATCTTTATCTCCCCTCTTGACAAATTATAAAAAGTGTGTTATATTTTTTTAGAAGAAAGTAAATAAACAAAATATAGAACTGGGAGGTAAAAGATGAAGAAAAATTTGTTTTTTCTATTTTTTTTAAAACTTTGGCTATGTCTTGGTTTTATCTTTTTTGTCAGCGGTTTTTTCAACCTGGAAGCAGCAGAGTTAGTTTTTGATGATTTTAATGACCTGGTGCGTGGACCTAATGATGGAGGAAATGCGGGAGGAATGTCTGCAGGAGGAAGGTACGACCCTACGATTGGCTTGACCTCGGTTAATAAATATGAAGGGAGTTATGCTTTAGGTATTATTTATAATTTTCCTGCAGGCGCATGGGCAGGCTTCTGGGATAAGTGGAACATTCCTCACAATGTTTCCGCTTACACCCATATAAGAATCTGGGCAAAAGGAAAGGATGGAGGAGAAAAATTTAAAGTAGAATTAGCGGATGTTTATTTTAACTGGCAGGACCCCTCTTCCTATTCTCATCTTAAAGGAGTAGAAATTACTACATTACCTGGTTTTGAAACCGGTTTATCTACCACCTATCAGGAAATAATTATACCGCTTTCTCTTTTTGCAGGAGTAGACTTAACTCATCTTATGCAGGTAAATATTGTAATTGACCAGGCACCTACTTCAGGAACAATTTATATTGATTACATCCGCTTTACGGATACACCTCTTCCTTCTCCCACACCTAGCCCGAGTCCTACTCCCCCAGGACTTCCCATTTACGATGATTTCAATGATGGAAGACTGGGCCCCAATTTAGGGGGGGTAGCAGGTTTTATGGGTTCTGTGGGTCATAGTGATTCCTATCAGTTTAACAGTGCCAACGCCTATGAGGGTAGTTATGCTTTAAAATTCACTCTGGGTATTCCTTCGGGTGGTTGGGCGGGATATTTTGACCAGTGGTCGGTTGCCCGAGATGTAAGTGCTTACACCGATATTCGCATGTGGGTGAAAGGATACAACGGAGGTGAGAAATTTAAAGTGGAATTATCCGATTCCGATTTTGACATCTCTAACACCAGCACCTATAGCCATCTTCACGGAGTTAATATTACTGTTGCTCCTAATTTCGCTAATGGTTTAACTACGGCCTATCAAGAACTGGTAATCCCTCTTTCTACCTTCACTGGTGTGGATATGCGAAAACTCAAGCAAGTAAATCTTGTTTTTGATAAAGCAGGAAGCCATACTATTTATCTGGATAAAATCTATTTTACCAACCTCAGCCCCTCGCCTTCCCCTCTCCCCGGACTTATTTTGGATAATTTTAACGATGGTTCAGGTCCCAATGAATTAAGAGGTGACTGTGGGACAATGGACCCTCAACCTGCAGATTCTCGGCAGAATATTTCGGAAACTTATATCAATGACTCAGTTCCTCACGAGGGTTTAGGGGTTTTGAAATTGGATTACAACCGTGGTCCTGATTCTTGGGTAGGTTACTGGTCTTTTCTGCGGCCGGATCGCAGTGGTTACAATCTAACCAGTTTTACCGATATCCGTGTAAAAACGAGGGGAAATGCGGGGGGAGAGAGATTTAAGGTAGAACTTGAGGATACTGCGGGTAGTAAGTATGCGGTAAATATAATTGTGGCTTCGGGATTTACGGGTGGTTTAACTACAGAATATCGCGAAGCGGTGATACCTTTAGCTTTATTTACGGGAGTAAATTTATCTTCTTTAAAACAGGTAAATATTATCTTTGACCAAGAACCTAATACAGGCACAGTTTATTTAGATTACATTCGTTTTACTGATGAGAGTTCTCCTCCTCCGGGAACTGGGGGGTTAGTGGTGGACGACTTTAACGATGGTACATGGCCTAATAATTTAGGAGGTCTGACCGGGACAACAGTTCCACCAGGTAATAGTGCAGGGATTATGGAGATTGATTTTGAAGAGGGAGGAAGTAGTAATCCCAGGATAAAAGAAGGTTTTGGAGCATTGAGTATGAATTATAATCTTGGCTCCTCCTGGGTAGGATATTTCAGTTTTCTCCGTCCAGGAGGAGATGGGGATGTAGTGGGTCGGGATGTTTCTGGTTATACCGATTTTAGAATGTGGGTAAAAGGAGTAAACGGAGGTGAACGCTTTAAAATAGAGTTAAAAGATGTGGAAAATAATTTCCACGCGGTTAATTGTATTGTCGTGCCTAATTTTTATAATGGAGCACAAACCACTTATCAAGAACTGGTCATTCCTTTATCAGTATTTACGGGTGTAGACCTACATCATCTCAAACAGATAAATATCGTTTTTGACCAGACTGAAAGCCCCTCAGGAGAAATTTCCATAGATTTAATTAGATTCACAGATCTTTCTCCTCTCTACTATTTACCCGCGGGTTTAATCGTTGACTGTTTCAATGATGGGATATTTACCAATGAATTGGGAGGGAGTTCCGGTGTGATGGCTTCCAGTGGAGCGACGATAAATGCAGAATTTGACCCCTTGAATAAACACGAAGGTTTGGCAGCTTTGAAATTGCAGTATAACCGGGGAAGTTCCTGGGCAGGTTTCTGGACCTTTATGCGGCCTGAGGGAGATGCGGATTTAGTAGGCATAGATGTCTCTGCTTATGCATATTTGCAGATGTGGGTAAAAGGGGCAAGTGGAGGAGAAAATCTGAAGGTGGAATTAAAGGATATACACAATAATATCCAGTGGCAAAGTATAAGTACTTCAACTACTTTTGAAGAAAAGATTCTACCGCTCAGCGGATTTACTGGTGTTGACTTAGCCCATCTAAAGCAAGTGAATTTAGTTTTTGACCAGTCTCCGAATAGTGGAACGGTATATGTTGACTGTATTCGTTTTACCCATGCAGACCCTTCTCGGGCCATTATTGATTTTATTAATCCTGCTTTAGGAGGAGTTCCTCTGGTTAATCTTTATTATACAACTACTGATGATAATGTGTCGTTCTTTGATAATTCTGGTAATTTGCTCTATTCTTTTGAACTTCCACCTGATGGTGTACCTGCACAATATCAACATTATCCTCGGATGGTTGTTCTGGCTCCGAACGGGAGTTTTGCCTTAGTATTTGTGATGTCAGTAGCACCTCCTACTCTGTACGACCAATATTATGTTTTTTCTATAGAGAAAATTGATTTGATACAGGGAACCCATACAACCTTACCTGTTCCGCCTACTACCTTTGCTAAAGCTCATCCCGTGAATGTGGTATTCAATTCCACTTTAGATAAGTTCTTTTTGATTTACAATACAGTAAGATTCTATAATGGGCTTATCGTAGCCTATGATTTGAATACCAACTCTGTGCTTTGGGAGAAGACTGTAGCCGGTAATCCAGTGCAAGGTGCGCCTGGTCCGGTTTTTGACCTCCTACTTTCGCCTGATAATACCAGAATTTATACTTTAGATAGCAGAGAAGCCAGTATTTATTCACCTTTAAATGGAGAATTCCTTTCCCAGAGTATCTTCCCGGGAGGAAAGCGCTTATGGATGAGTAACGATGGAGCTATACTTACAATTTTGGACCACCTTAATCAACAGGCATCTTATAATGTAGTGGACTTAAATAATATTACTCCCGCCACTACACATTATCCTCAAGTAGGTCAGCCTATAACTTTTATAGGTCACGGTGAAGATAGAGATAGCGCGGTAGTAGGATACAGCTGGAGGTCAAGCAGAGATGGGATTTTAAGTGATAAACCTACATTCACTACTTCAACTCTCTCTCCAGGTATACATACTATATATTTTAAGGTACGGGATGATACGGGAATTTGGTCTCAGGAGGTAAGTGAGACTTTAGTGATTAATCCCGGTCCGACGCCGACTCCAACGCCGACGCCGACTCCAACGCCGACGCCGACTCCAACGCCGACGCCGAGCCCAACGCCCACACCACCTTCTAATCAACCTCCCGTGGTAAGAGCAACTGCTTATCCGCGCTGGGGAAGGAGCCCTTTAAGAGTAGAATTTTCCTCGCGTGGCTCTTATGACCCGGATGGAGAAATTGTTGCTTATTTCTGGGATTTTGGTGACGGAACAACTTCTTTACAACCCAATCCTGAACATACCTATACTCTCCCTTCCCGCGTAATAAGGAAGGTTTATCTTGCGCGTTTAACAGTTACGGACAATCAAGGAGCAAGCACCAGTTCAAGGCCTATAAGGATAGTGGTCTGGCGGAGATGGTGGTTTCGGGAAAGGCCACGCCTGATTATTTATTGAACAGAAATTTAAAAATAATTCCACCCCTTGACGCTTATCTATTTTTATGCCATATTTAAAGTAGAAGATATAAAACTTATAAGAGATGAGAAATATTTATTTATTATTTGTGATTTTAAAGATTTTTGTTATTTTCTCTTCTCTAGATTCTTCAAATTTTTATTTAGCTACACGACGTATAAAAGCTGTTTCTAAAGTAGAAAACATTCTCCATAAATTCGGTTCTAATTCTCCTTTAAATCTTCAAGAATTACCCCAAATAGAACGAGCCAAAACTAACGAAATCTTTGCTTCTCTTGTTTCTAAACTGAAAGGGAAAATTGAGGAAAGAGAAATAGCTCAGGAATTAAATATTTGGTTTTCTCTTTTTAAAGAAAAGGTGATTATTCCACTTGAAATTGACTTAGCAGATATTATAAAGAGATTTAGTCCCTCATTTGATATTTTTTCTCCTCTGGTTGTTTTGGGAGAAATAATAGATTATGGAACGACTCCTTCGGATATGCAAGAGGAAATAAAAAAAGAGCGAGAAGGGGTAAAATTGACGATAGAGAATCTGGGATATAGGGTAAAGAGATTGGCAGAGGATTGGCCAAGAGACCTTTATGTGCTTTTATCCGGAGAAACTTTTTCTGAAGAAAAGTTATTAGATATGTGGGTAGCAATTGGGGGGAATTTAGTTTGGTCGGAGAAGGGTCGGTTTTTGATAATTTCTGTGAGTAGAGATGATTTTTCTGGAATTGCTCCGGATTTAAAAGAAAGGATAAAAGAAAATTTAGATGGGAAGCTAAAGATTTATGAATTACCCGCTCCGGTGGGAGAATCTTTCCTGCATCTTGATTTTTTCCTGGGAATTTTTGAGGAAGGCAAAATTATTTTAGTTGACCCTGATTACTATAAAGAAAATAAGGCTGCGGTTGATGAAATTGCTGAAGGGGAGGGATACAAGATTGTGCTTATTCCCGAAGAGGAGAAGAAGCTTCGCCCCGGCAATTTTCTCTCCTTACCCAATGGCAAAGTGCTTATGATAAATGCCCCCAAAACATATGCAGAAATTGCTCGCGTCATTGGTCAAGATAAAGTAAAACAATCTATTAAGTTATTGGATTCATCTTTAGAGGCAAATTTAAAATTGGGGGGAGGAATTCGTTGTATGACCACTTTGACCTATCCTTTGATTAGTCTGCTTCAAGTAGTGGGTTATGGTTACGATGAAATCTCAGCTTTAATTGCGCTTTTAAGCATGGAAAAAGAGGCAATTTATTTAGATGCTGAGGGAAGGATTGTTCTTAAAGAAGAAGATTTTTTTGCTATTGAGACTTTATACCGCTTTATCTTGCGCACCGATTTAGATAAGAAGACAAAATACTTTGCCTTAAATTGGATTGCCCAGAGGTTTAGGGAATTGGGGAAATTATCTTCTGCCAAGCGCGCTTCTGAGAAAGCAGGGCAATACCGATAAGTTTAGATTTTTTATTATCCCCCTTGACAAATTTGCTATTTTGTGTTATATATTTTATGGAAACGATTACAGAAAACGATTACAAAAGGAGGGAAGATGAGGTTAACGATTCAGGAATTAGCGAGAAGATGTGGGGTTTCCGTGGCTACCGTTTCACGGGCGCTTAATCCGCTCACGCAATCCCTATTAAAATCCGAGACTTTGAATAAAGTAAAAGAGATGGCTAAAGAGCTGGGCTACCGTCCGCAAAGGATGGCTAAGGCTTTAAGGAAAGGAAGAACCGAGACTTTAGGGCTTTTAATGAACTTTCGCACCGATACCATTTCGGGTTATGTAGGTGAAATAATGAAGGGAGTGCTTAGAGGTTTACAAGAAATTAAATATGACCTTAAACTCATCTCGCGCGAAGAATTTTCCTCTCTTTCTATACTTTTAGATTATGAGGGTATAGATGGAATTATTATTACTCACGCCTTTAAAGATACTTTCCCGAACTTAGAGAAAGAGATTGCCGAAAACAGAGGAAAGATTTTACCTTTAGTAGTAATTAATGATTATCAGGAAAATCTGAAAATAAACCAGCTTTATGTAAATAGCTATAAGGCAAGTAAAAAATTGCTTAAGTATTTATTAGATAAAGGATATAAAAATTTCTATCTCATCGGTGGAGAAAAAAATTCTCCGGATGCGGAGGCAAGAAAAAAAGCATTCTTAGATTATTTCAAGAAAAAAATAGGAGTATTTTCTGAGGAGAGGATTTTCAATGGCCATTTCAGTGAAGAAGGAGGTTACCAATGCGCAAGAATAATTTTACAAAAAGAAACCCCGTTCCCTGGTGTTTTTTATTGTCTTAATGATGCGATGGCCATAGGGGCTCTGCGCGCAATCGGAGAATTTGGCTTAAATTGTCCCCGGGATATAAAGGTGGTAGGCTTTGACGGAATTCCTCAAGGAGAGTTTACTAACCCTCCACTTACCACTCTAAAATTTCCTTTAGCGGAGATGGGTTATCTGGCAGTAAAAGTAATTTATGACATTCTCCAGGGGAAAGTAAAAAGGTATATAAGTAAAGAATTTTCTGCAGAATTGTTGATAAGGGGTTCCGGTTAGGTAATAAATTTTAAAAGAAAGGAGGTGAGTAGCGATGAAAAAGTTAGTTTGTCTACTCTTAGCTAGCGGATGGTG